>JBBDNU010000171.1:0-14796 GCA_040877365.1 Planctomycetales bacterium | reverse complement strand
GCCGCAGTCGAGCTCCGAACCTCGGCGTCCTCGGCGCTCTCGGCGGTTCGAACGTTTCCCGGCGGTGAAGCCGAAAGCTCTGAACCGCGGAGAGCGCCGAGGACGCGGAGAAGAGTTCGGACCCAAGCGACCTCAACCGAAAGACCGTTCACCACCGATGGACACGGATGGCCACGGATTTCTTCTTTCATCCGTGCCCATCAGTGAGATCCGTGGTCGAGGATTCATGGGAGCGCGCGGGTGAAACAGCGGGACAGACACCAGCCACCTCCGGAATCCCCGCCTGAAACAAAATTCTCGCACGAAGAACGGAAGTTGAAGGTTTGCAGTGCAAAGGATCGCGAAGAAGAAGAAGGACGTTGGGAAACCACGAAGACACCAGGACACGAAGGAGAGGCGCGCTGTCGGAGCAGGTTTCTCGGCACTTTCGTGTGATCGTGCCGAACCGCGGGATGAAGGCTCGACGAATTGCAACTCATCCACTCCAGCCCCTTCGCCGCCTCCGCGTGCTTCGGTTCCGAAATGACTGCCGCAGTCGATCTCCTCTGCGTCCTCGGCGCTCTGGGCGGTTCGAAGATTTCCCGGGATACGACCTTCGTGCCTGCGTTTCCTGCCGATGCGGGGGGCGATATGCTGGCGGGGGCGTTCGCGATTCGCGAGATTCCTCTCTTCCTCAAGCCAGGAGCAATCCACCATGGTCCCCCGCAAGGTTCTGTGCCTGCCCGCCCTGCTCGTCGCCGGACTCGTCGTTTCCGCCGCGTTCGCCCAGCCGGGCAACATCGACGGCTGGGACGACCTGCTGATCAATAACGACCACTCCGAGCGGTTCGACACCACGGGGAACTGGGCCAGCTCCGAGGAGAAGACGGTCACGCTCACGCCGCGGCCCGGCGAATCGGGCTGGCAGCGGTACGACGCCTACTTGTGGTCCAAGGAGAAGTTCCGCGACTTCGAGATCCAGTTCGAGTACAAGGTCGCGAAGGGGGGCAACAGCGGGTTCTACTTCCGCGTCGGCGATCGCAAAAGTCCCGTCGCCAAGGGGATCGAGGTGCAAATCTACGACTCGCACCCGAAAGGGGCCGACGGAAAGCTCAACGACCACGACTCGGGAGGCATCATCCCCGGCGTGCCGCCGAAGAAGAACGCCTCCAAGCCGGCCAGCGAGTGGAACCAGTTCCATATCACCAGCCAGGACAACAAGCTGACGGTCAAGCTCAACGGCGAAGTCGTCAACGAACTCGACCTGACGAAGGCGCCGTTCGCCAGCCGGCCGGCGGAAGGCCACATCGGCTTCCAGGACCACGGCCTGCCGCTCTCGCTGCGGAACATCAAGATCCGCGAGCTGTGACGGCTTCTCAACCACGAAAAACGCGAAAGACACCAACGCAGTGAACACCGCATCGAAATGGTCGGCCCTGCGCATGAGTCAGTTCGACGTGGATGCTTGGGCGAGGCACTACTCACGGTCGATTCGGATGCGCGTCGCTCCCCAGCCGAGAGACTTGGCGACTTCCTCTGGATAGCTCCACGCATCGGGCGCGAAGTTCCCCACCAGCCGCACCGCCGAGTTCTCCGCCGCGAGCGCGACCGCCCGCGGCATGTCGAGGATGCGGCTGACGTTGAGGAAGTACGGCCCGTTGCGGTGCGTCGCGGGCAGGTCGTGCAGGTCGAGCCGCTCGATCTTCGGCTCGAAGAGCGCGGCGTAGAGGGCGAGCCCGGCCGCGTCCCGCTCGCCGTGCAAATGGAGCGGAGCGCCGCTCATGCCGGGCACGGCGCGGAGCGCTTGCACAGCGCGGCGGACGTCCCACACGCGGGCGCTGTCCAGCGTCTGGCCGAGGAGCATGAACCGGCGGCGGATGTGCGTGGCCTTCTTTCCCGGCTCGTTCCACGCCGTGAGACCGATGCCGCGCGGGGCGACCCACGCCATGCCCCACACATCGGGTTTCAGCGTCTCGAAGAGCGGCGCGATCTCCTTCGTTCGCTCGCCGGTCGGCCGCGCATCCTTCGGGCGGTCGTCGAAGGCGGGGCGAAGCGTGCGGTCGAAATCCCGCCAGTCCCGCTCGTCGAGCACGTTCAGCACGATGTGCGAATTCGCGGGTCGAGGCCCCGTGCGACGCGCGACGTACAGCCGCAACTCGAACGGCCCCTGGCTCGTGAACTCATACGCGGCCAGCGCGATGTCACCGTGCGCGGCGGAGAACGCCGGCTTCGGCGCGGCCTCGGGCGGATCGCTCGGCCAAGCGGCGAACGTCTTGGCGCGGAGAGCATTCAAGATGGCATGTCGCGTGCGGTCCCATTCGGCGGCATCCCTGGGCATGACCGCCTGCGGAGCTTTCGGCACGAACGTTTCATGGACCTGCGAGTTGAAGCTGTCGGTCGGCAGCTGATCGAACACCGCCAGCTCTTCGACTTCGAAGCGCTTGTCTCCAAGCCGCGGCTCATTCGTTCCCATTCCACAGTCGATGCCCGGATCCTCCATCAAATGCTCGTTGAAGAAGCGAAAAGCGAGCGTCTGCAATAGCTCGGTGTCCTGATGCCCGCCCTTGCCGATCCTGAGATCAATGCGATCGCGCGCCCCGAGCAACTCGTAGATCCGCCGCGCACCGTCATGAACGGCCACGACGCCGCTTTCCGGGAAAATGGGGTCGGCGTCGGTGTTGAGAATCAGTAAGGGCCGCGGCGCGACGAGCGCGGCCACTTGCGGGAAGTCCCAGCCGAGGGCGTTCATGTGGTACATGCAGTCGCAATGCCCCTCGATGCAGCCGTCGACGACGTGGTTCCGCAGGCTGGTGATCCCGGCGACCGGGACGGCGGCGGCGATGCGGTCGTCGAGGGCGGCGACCCACCAACTGTAGATGCCTCCGCCGGAACGGCCGGTGACGCCGATCCGTCTCCGGTCCACTTCCGGCCGGGTTTCGAGGTAATCGAGGGCGCGGATGCAGTTCCAGGCTTCGATCCCCGCGGGGGTGTAGCCGCGGTTCAGCCACCACCACATCTGCTTGTCGTACAGCCCGTGGTGCAGCCCCTCGATCTCGCCAAGCTGGAGCGAGTCGATGATGAGGCACACGTAGCCATTGCGAGCGAACCCGACGCCATGATGCTGATAGCCGGCCTTGTTGCCGAAGCTGCGTCCGTCGCGAACCTGTCGCGAGTGCCCGCAGACGTACAGAATGGTCGGCGCTTTGCATTCGAGCTTGGCCGGGCGATACAGATTGCCCGTGACATACAGGCCGGGAAGCGACTGGAAATGCAGCTTCTCGACGCGGATGCCGTCCCGCTCGAGCGTGCCGGTGACGACCGGTTCGAGCGGCGACTTCTCCGGCAGGGGATTCAGCCCGAGCATGTCGAAGAGCTGCGCCCGGTACTCGCCGCGGCGCGCGTTCCAATCGGCCGCGGTGCGGACGTCGGCGAGACACCGCTCTTCGAGCCGTTTCGTTTCGAGGCGAAAATACTCCGCCAGCATCCGGTCGCCGCGGGCGGTGGGGGACTCGGCGGCCGGTTCCGCGGCGGCGACGGACGTCGCGAGCGGCGGGAAGAAGAACCCGATCGCGACGAGGGCGAGCGCCGCGAACGACTGGACCATGAGGCGTCGCATGTCGTCTCTATTCATTCGCGGGATTTTTCTGTCACCGATGTTCCGTCGAAACGATGAGGCGAATCCGCCCGACAGAAAGATTGATGACAGAAAAATGGCCGCGACGCAACCAACCGTTTTGAAACCGCGCTGTGCGGCACAGGAAATCTCGCGGATCCGTCCGTGGCATCTTCGCCGCAAAGTCGTCCTAATGGACGTGGGAGCGATGGCGGGAGGGGATTCCATTCTCGCGCAGAGGATCAGTCCATGCGAATCGCTTGGGTCATGTTATTGCTTGGGGCCGCGTTTGCGACCGTAGGCGGCGAAGCAGGTGCGGTAGCCTGCGACGCCCTGCAAGACATCGTCCTCCGGGAAGCGGGACGGGAAATCGACAACCTGAAAGACTCGCAGAAGCCCGATTTCTTGTACGGCCTGGCGCTGGCGCAGGCAAGGCACGGCGATCGCGCCGGAGCGGCGAAATCATTGGCGAGCGCCGTCGAACTTGTGAAGGACGATGTTCCCGAGGATGAGGAGTCCCGGACGATCGCTTCGATGTCTCTGGGCGGGCTCGCCAAGGCGCAGGCCGAAGTCGGCGATCTCGCCGGCGCGTTGCGAACTGTCGACTTGCTTCCGTCCGAGACCAACAGCCATGTCTTGTCGGAAATCTCTTCCGTGCAAGCCGAAGCGGGGGATTTTCAGGGAGCATTGGCGACCGCCCGCCGGATCGGCACGCGCGACGAGTTCGCGAGGAGCATGGCGTCCTACGCGCTGGTCGAAATCGCGCGCTATCAGGCGGAGCGAGGCGATTTCGCGGCGGCGTTCCAGACGGTGGAAACAATCCGATCCATGATCCCGAAGACGCCCGCAGAGTTCGAACCGGCCATTGCCAATCGAAACTTCGCCCTGATGGCCATCGCCGACGTCCAGGCACGTCGCGGTCGATCCAATGACGCCCTGAAGACTCTGGACGGCGTCAGTGATCCGCGCGTCAAGGTGCTTGACCTGTGCGAAGTCGCGCTGGTTCAGGCGAAGCGCGGCGACGAGCGGGTCGCAGCCGCTACGCTCCACCGGGCGCTCGCAATCGCCGAGCGACTCGACGACGAGTTCCGGACCTGGGGAATACGGAAAACGGCAACGATCCAGGCCGACGTCGGCGACATCGATGCCGCTCTCGGGGCCATCCCGAAGGTCATGAAAGCTCCGGAGAAGGGACTGTTGCTCCTCCACGTCTCCGCTGCCCAGGCGAAATCCGGTGAGCGCGAGGCGGCGGCGAAGTCGTTTCGCGACGGCATGGCTCTGCTTAAGACTGCCGACCTATCGGAATACGGATCCGCGGTGGAGGCAGCCGCGGTGCGGCATGCCCGGACGGGCGACTTCTGGCGCGCCATCGAAATCGTCGATGCGATGCGGGAATATCGGGCTTCCGTCCTGCGGTCGATCTCCGCGGAAGCCGCCCGGCAGGGAAAGACGGCCGAAGCGCTGCGCATAGCCGAGAGCATCGCAGACGACCCCTATTTCCGCGCCGATGCGTTCCGTGAAATCGCGATCGTGCAGGCGAAGACCGAAAAGTCGGCTGCGCGCGCGACCTTCGCGCAAGCTTTCGATGCGGCGAAGGGGATTGCGATCGGCGCCGGAAGCGACGTCCTCTCGCTGAGTGCGCTGGGAGAGGCCCAGGCGAAGGCGGGATTCGGCGATGAAGCGGCCCGCTCGTTCGAGGAGGCCCGCGCCCGGGCCGCGAAATATCCCGACAAGAGCTATGGCGCCGGCCTCGTCCAGGACGTTTCCCGCACTCAAGCGGCCGTCGGCGATGCCGAACGCGCGCTGGCGGCGGCCCGGGCGCAGAGGTCGCCGATCGTCAAAGCGCGGGCGCTCCTCGGAGTGGCCGAGGGACTCGTCAAGCACGAGGAATAGCCGTTTCGAACGGCCACTGCCCGAAGTCGCGACATGATATCAGCTGCTCCGGCGCGTCAGCGCGACGACAGCACGGGCAACTCCCGCACAAGATCGTCGGCGGGGGAGAGTGGCTTCGCGGTGGAGGCCAGGTCGTCCAAGGGGACGTCGATTCGCCGCGAGCGGCAGGCCGCCGTCGCCGGGGCGGGTCGCGCGGCGTCCGCCGCGCGGCGGTGGACGCCGTGGCCGCGAAGCGTCAACCAGGCCGCCCGCGCGAGTCCCTTCAGCGAGCCGAAGGTCTGCGAGACGGCGGTCGGCTCGTAGCCGCTGTGGACCATGCAGTCGGCGCAGCGGGAATTGCCGCTCCGGTGGCCGTAGCTGCTCCAGTCGGTCGAGTCGAGCAGCTCCCGGAACGTGGCGCAGTAGCCGTCCTGCAACAGGTAGCACGGCTTTTGCCATCCGAAGATGTTGTACGTGGGGTTCCCCCACGGCGTGCATTCGAGGTCCCAGTTCCCGTTGAGGAAATCGAGGAACAGCGGCGATTGGTTGAACCGCCAGCGGCGATTGGGCCGGGAGAACACGCGGCGGAAGAGGTCGATCGTCTGCCCGCGGTGCAGGAAGTGCTCCTGGTCCGGCGCCTTCTCGTAGGGATAGCCGGGGGAGATCATCATCCCCTCGACGCCCAGGTCCGTGAGCGTGTCGAACAGCTTGCGGACGCGCTGCGGGTCGGCGGTGTTGAACAGCGTGGTGTTGGTCGTGACGCGGAAGCCGGCGGCGAGGGCGGCCCGCGTCGCGCGGATCGCCACGTCGTACACCCCGTCGCGGCAGACCGCCGCGTCGTGCTCCTCGCGCGGCCCGTCGAGGTGGATCGAGAAATTGAGATACTTCGACGGCGTGAACCGGTGCAGGTGCTTCTCGAGCAGGATCGCGTTCGTGCAGAGATAGACGTACTTCCGCCGGGCGACGAGTCCGGCCACGATCTCGTCGATCTTCGGGTGCAACAGCGGCTCGCCGCCGGGGATCGACACGATCGGCGCGCCGCACTCCTCGACGGCCCGAAAGCAGTCCTCGGGGGAAAGCTGCTTGCGGAGGATTTCCGCGGGATATTGGATCTTGCCACAGCCGGCGCAGGAAAGGTTGCAGCGGAACAGGGGCTCGAGCATCAGCACCAGGGGATACCGCCGCCGACCCCGGAGCCGGTTCCCCAGGACGTAGGTGGCGACGGTCCACATCTGCGAAATCGGGACGCCCATTGCTGCCTCCATGCCGCAAAACGCCGCGTTTGCGAACGACCTTCATACCACCTTGGGGCGACGGTGTCTGCGCCAATTCCTGAAGCGGACTCCGCTCACGCCGTGCGTTGGGCCGGGTACTTGATCCGGCCGTGGTAGATGGCGATCAGCGACTTGATCAACGACTCCTCGACCTGGTGGATGTGCGAGAGGGTCAGCGCGCACTCGTCGAACTGGCCGTCCAATAGCCGCTTCATCGTCAGCTCATGGACGAGCCCCTCGATGCGGCGGGGGGTCGGGTCGCTGAGGGTGCGGCTGGCGCTTTCCACCGCGTCGGCGAGCATCAGCACCCCCGCCTCGCGGGTCTGCGGCTTCGGCCCGGGGTAGCGGAACGACGATTCCTCGGCGTCGGTGCGGTGATCGCGCTCCCCTTCCGCCTTGCGGGTCGCCTCGCGGTAGAAGTATTCGACGAGCGTGGTCCCGTGGTGCTGCTCGATGAAATCCACGATCGGCCGGGGGAGATGGTGCTGGCGGGCGAGGTCCACGCCGTCCTTCACGTGCCCGATGATGATCAGCGTGCTCATGGCGGGGGCGAGGTGGCGGTGCCGGCTTTCCATCCCCTCGGTCATGTTCTCGATGAAATACTGCGGCTTGAGCATCTTGCCGATGTCGTGGAAGTAGGCCCCCACGCGGACGAGCAGCCCATTGGCGCCGATGCGGTCGGCGGCGGCCTCGGCGATCGTGGCGACCGAGATCGAATGGTTGTACGTCCCCGGGGCGCGGCGGACCAGCTCCTGCAACAGCGGGTGCGAGATGTCGCTCATCTCGAGCAGGCTGATGTCGGTCACGACGCCGAAGGCCGACTCGATGAACGGCAGGCTGCCGGCGACGAGATAGCCGGTCACGAGGCACCACGCGGCCCCGCGCAGCCCGGCGAGCAGCAGGTCGGGATCGGCCCAGATTTCGCCGATCGACTGGCTCTCGAGGATGCCGGTCCCCCACGCCAGGACGAAATAGGAGACGCCGGACCAGAACCCGACCTTGATCAGCTTCGAGCGGGAGGAGACCTGCCGGAGCATCACGATCGCCGTCGTGGAGACACCCATCAGCACGACGAAATGCCCCAGTTCGGCGACGGTGGACAGCGACACCACGAGCGCCAGCGTGAAGGCGGTGATCGTCGCGAGCACCTGGTGATAGGTGATCGCGAACACCATCGCGACCGCGAGCACCGGAATGACCTCCGCCCGCCAGGGGTCGAACGACAGCAGCCGGGCCAACGCCACCGCCAGCACCAGCGTGAGCAGATACACGCCGAGCCGCCCGGGGCTGCGGACGAGCTGCGGCTCGTTGCGGACGAGGTAATAGCCGTTGAGCGCGGCGAGCACGGAAATCAGCAGGAACACGGTGACCACGCGGGCGATCCGCTGGCGGAAGGAGACCTCGTCCTCCGCGCGGTCGTACTCCGCGCGGAGCAAAACGAGCGCCTGGTTGTCGATGACGGCGCCCGGCCGAACGAGCATGTCTCCCTGGTCGTAGGGGTGGCGGACCGGCTTGACCGATTCGCGCGCCTGGCGGCGCAGCTCGTCGGTCGCGGCGCGGTCGAACCGCAGCGTGGAAGACGCTTGCGATTTCAGCCAGGCCTCGAGCTGGGGCCGAATCGCCGCCAGCTTCTGGTAGGAGGACCACGATTTCCCCAGCAGACCGGTGTCCTTGATCAACTCGGGCAGCAGCACGTCGGCCGGAGTGACCAGATCGAACGACATCGCGGCGGGCTGCTCCGCCCCGTCGGGTTCGACGGCCGTTTCGATCCGTAGCGTCTGGTCGAAGCGAATCCCCTCGCGGTCGAGGTCCTCCGGATCGACGATCACGCCGTTGCGGCGGAATGGTCCGACGAACTCGGTGAACTCGGCGATGATCTCGGCGATGCGGTTCCCCGCCGTGCCCATCTCGCCGCTGACCGCGTCCTTGAGCGATGCGAACCCGCGGCCCATATCTTCCGCCGGGGCGCCGAACGGTCCGGGTCCGTCCGCGACCAGCCCGAATGCGACCCGCGTTTCGACCGGCACCTCGCTCAGCCTGTCCGCCTGGGCGATTTCGCCGAGATGCGTCCGCAGAGTCGCCGGGAGTCCGGCGAGCACGTTCGGATCGTGCTCGAACACGAACGGCTGCTGCGCTTCGCTGTCGCGGCGACGGCGCTCGGTCTCCTCCTCGTCGACCCGCTCGAAGCGGACCTTGGCCGCGATCCCGTGAAACGCACGGTCTCCCAGCCGGTAATCGAACGGCGCCTTCCACCCCTCGACCGCGGCCACGAGGGCCACGATCGCGACGAGGCACATCGCCAGCCGCAACACGACGCCGCGGTCCCGCAGCAGGCGGGCCAGCCGCGCCCCCGCGCTGTCGGTGGTGCGAAACGCGACGGCCCGCGACGTGCGGGATTTCTTGTGTGCGAACAGTGCCATGAGAGCAGCTATCAGCGATCAGCAGGCAGGGATCAGCAGGCAGGGGTGGGAAGGACGAGGGTGGCGGACCGCTGAAAGCTGAACGCCGAAAGCTGACCGCTTCGAACTATTTCCTGCCGCGCGGTTTCTTGCCGTTGCCGTCCTTTTCTTCATAGGCGCGGACCATCTCCCGCACGAGCGGGTGGCGCACGATGTCCGCCCCGGTCAGCGAGACCATGCCCACCCCGTCGATGGCCCCGAAGCGTTGCATGGCGTCCACGAGCCCGCTGGGGACGTGGGGAGGAAGATCGACCTGGGTGGTGTCGCCGGTGACGATGATCCGCGAGTCGGTCCCCATCCGGGTGAGGAACATCTTCATCTGGGTGATCGTGGTGTTCTGCGCCTCGTCGAGGATCATGAAGGTGTCGTTGAGCGTGCGCCCCCGCATGAATGCCAGCGGGATGATCTCGATCACGTCCCGCTCCATGTACCGTTTCACCTGGTCGAAGTCCAGCAGGTCGTGGAGCGCGTCGAGCAGCGGGCGGAGATACGGGTTGACCTTCGCCAACATGTCGCCGGGAAGAAACCCGAGCTTCTCCCCCGCCTCGACCGCCGGCCGGGCGAGCACGATCCGCCGCACCTGCTCTTTGCGGAGGGCGTTGATCGCCATCGCGACGGCGAGAAAAGTCTTTCCGCAGCCGGCCGGACCGGCGGAGAACACGACCTCGTTGCGGCGGATCGAGTCGACGTAATCGGCCTGCCCGGGCGTGCGGGGATGGACCTTGCGGGCCTTCTCGAACAGCTCGATGGCCGGGCCCCCGTCCGCCGCGGCGTCGCCGCGGCGAATGCCGAGCGCCCGCTCGACTTCGTCGTCCTTCAGGCGGCCGGTGCGTTCGATGATGCTCCGCAGCTCGGAAATCACGTCGAGGCCGCGGCGAATCTGCTCGTCGCTGCCCTGCAGGCGGAGTTCGTCGCCGCGAACCACCACGTCGATGCCGACCTGGTCGCGGACCTGCCGGAGATAGCGGTCCTGGGCGCCGAAGAGCGTGCGGATCTGATCGTGATCTGCGAAGGAGATCGTCGCTTCCGACATGCTCGCTCAACCGGAGACTGGCAACCGCAGGACCGGCGCCCGGCCCGACGATCCCATTCTACCTCGGGCGTTCGCCCCGGGAAAGCGCTGGTTTCCCGTTGACCCGTTGGGTCAAGACCTCCGGATCGGGAAATGGCGGGCCTGGGCGGGATCGGTCTCCGGGAAATCGCTGCGGAAGTGCACGCCGCGGCTCTCCGTGCGGGCCTCGGCGGCGAGGATCATCAGGCGGGCGAGGAGCAGCATGTTCTGCAGTTCCCACCCCTCCGGGCGGGCGAACTCGCGGTCGGAGACGTAGCGGTCCCAGAAATCGACCTGGCGGGCCGCCTCGGCGAGGCCGGCCGCGTCCCGGCGGATCCCCACTTGCCGCCACATCAGGCTCGTCAGTGAATTGCGCAGGTCGGCGAGGTTCAGGTCGTCGTCGGCGCGGGACGAGACGGGCCATTCCGCCGCCAGCGGCGGGGCGGCGAAGTCGTCCGGCCGGGCGTGGGCCTCGCGGGCGGCGCCCGTTCCCGCGCGGAGCCCGAACACGAGCCCTTCGAGCAGGCTGTTCGAGCCGAGCCGGTTCGCCCCGTGCAGCCCGCTCGAGCTCGCTTCGCCCGCCGCCCACAGGCCGGGGAGGGTGGTGCGGCCATCGGCGTCGATCGTGAGGCCGCCGATCATGTAGTGCGCCCCGGGTCGCACCGGAACCTGGTCGCGCGTGATGTCGAGGCCGAACTCGGCGCACACCTGGCGGATGTGCGGGAACCGCTCCGCCACAATCGCCGGGTCGAGGTGCGTCAGGTCCAGATACACGCACGGGTGCTGCGTTTTCGCCATGCGGTCGGTGATCGCCCGGCTGACGACGTCGCGCGGGGCGAGCTCGCCGGCGGGGTCGTACTCGGGCATGAACCGCGCGCCGCGCACGTCGCGGAGATACGCCCCTTCCCCGCGGACCGCCTCCGAAATGAGGTGCCGCGAGCTGCCGGCGATGTACAACACCGTCGGGTGGAACTGCATGAACTCCATGTCGCGGACTTCGGCCCCGGCCCGGAACGCGAGCGCGTGCCCATCGCCGGTCGCGATCTCGGGGTTGGTCGTCTCGCGGTACAGCCTTCCCGCGCCGCCGGTGCAGAGGACCGTTTGCTTCGCCCACACGAGCGTCTTGCCGTGCCGCGGGTTCCAGACGACGGCGCCCCGGCAGCGCCCCTGATGGGTGAGCAGGTCGATGGTGAAGGTCTCTTCCCAGATCTGGACCGACGCGCGGCGGCGGATGCGGGCGATGAGGGCCCGCATGATCTCCTTGCCGGTCGCGTCTCCCAGCGCGTGAACGACGCGGCGATGGCTGTGCCCCCCTTCCTGCGTGAGGGCGATTTCGCCGTCCTCGGTGTCGAAGTGCGCGCCGAACCGGACGAGCTCCAGAATCCGCTCGGGGGCCTCGCGGACGACCATCTCGACGATCCGCTCGTCGCACAGCCCCTTGCCGGCGGCGATCGTGTCGGCGGCGTGCTGCGCGAAATCGTCCAGCGGATCGAACGCCCCGGCGATCCCCCCCTGGGCATAGGCGCTGTTCGACTGGTCGAGCAGGTCCTTGGTGACGACGACGGTCTCGAGCCCCTCATCGACCGCCAGCGCCGCCCGCACCCCGGCGATCCCCCCACCGACGATCAAGACGTCGGTGAACACGTGCGGCACCCGCTTGGGATCGAACCGCACGAGATAGCGACGGCGGAGATCAGTGGACAGTGGACGGTGGGCAGTGGACGGACTCGACACGGCGCATTCTCCAAACTGTCCACTGTCCTCTGCCCACTGTCCACTCAAATCGTCATCGCGGTGAAGCCGCCGTCCACCACCAGGTTGACCCCCGTCACGAAGCTGCCGGCCTTCGCCGAGGCCAGCAGCAGCACCGCGCCGGCCAATTCGTCCGGCGCGCCGAACCGCTCCATCGGCGTGTGCCGCATGATCGCCTCGACCCGGTCCGGGGTGAGCACCTTGCGGTTCTGCTCGGCGGGGAAGAAGCCGGGGGAGAGGGCGTTGACGCGGATGCCGTGCGAGGCCCATTCGCGGGCCAGGTTCTGCGTGAGGTTGATGACCGCCGCCTTCGTCGCCGCGTAAGTGTAGACGCGGGACAGGGCGGTGATGCCGGAGAGCGAGGCGATGTTGATGATCGACGCCGGCCCTCCCGTGTGGAGCATGTATTTGCCGAACACCTGGCAGGCGAGCCGGACGCTCCGCAGATTCACGTTCACGATGCGGTCCCACTCCTCGTCGTCGATCTCCAGGAACGGCGTGGCCGAGTTGATCCCCGCCCCGTTGACCAGCACGTCGGCCCGGCGGTCCTGCTCCCCGAGCCGGCGGACGACCCCTTCCAGATCGTCGCGGCTGGTCGAGTCGGCGGAGAGGAACTCGGCGGATCCGCCGCCTTCGCAGATGCCATTGACGCAGGAATCGCCGTTCTGGCGGTTTCGGCCGACGACGATCACGTGCGCTCCGGCGGCGCCGAGGGCGCGGGCGATCGCCCCGCCCAGCACGCCGGTCCCGCCGATGACGAGGGCGGTCTTTCCGTCCAGTCCGAACAGATCCTGGAGATACGTCGCCGAACTCATGAACGCTTCCTGGCCCGCGAGGGGATTTTTCGAGAGGGACATTCGGAAGTGGTGCGCCGATCCGGACGAGCCATGATAGATGAGGGCTCGCCGATAAGCCACCGCGGCGCGTGGCGCGCCCGCCAGGCCTCCGCGGATCTCGCGCCTGCGCGGGCCTGGTTCCCGGTGCTTCTCCGGGGACCCGCTTGCCCGCTCGCGCGCGGGGCCCCCATAATGCGCCGATGGCTGGCGACAACCGCATCGCGATCAATCGGCTGCTCGTCGGGACCCTCGCGCTCGCCTTTCTGGTTGCGGGGGGGATCGTCTACCTGGGCGGCATTTCGACCGGCTTTCTCGGTCTGTCGCTGTTGCGGATCGGGATCGTGCTGGCGGCGTTGTGGCTCGCGCTCCCCACGAGGACGCGGGAGGCCGCCTGGGCCCGCGTCTCCCCGATGGGGCTGTTGTGCCTGCTGGCGGCGGTGCTGGCGCTGACCGCGCCGCGGTTCCGCATCCTCGTCCCAATCCTGATCGTGCTGGCGATCGTGGGGTTCGTGCTGAAGCCGCGCCGCGGCCGATAGTCGCTCGCTGGACGAGGGCGTGCCGCCGCCGTACTCTGCTGCCAAGTCGATCGCAGAGCACGAACCAGTCCAAGAGGAGGCGTCGCGATGATGCGGAACATGCTTCTGGTCGCGTTGCTGGCGCCGGCGGGTTGGGCCTTGGCCGGCGAGAACAAGGTCGAGCCGCAACTTCCCGCCGATCCGCAGGTGACGGCCACCCTGGAGAAGCTGGGGAGCAACCAGTCGGCGATCCTGCCGGCCACGAAGGTCGTGGGCGATCCCGGTCCGCTGGCGAAGGAGTACCGCATGGCCGAGCGCGGCCCCGGCGGGCGGGACTTCACGATCAAGATGGCCTGGATGCCGGACCGACAGCGGGCCTTCTTCTGCGGCGCGAACCACGGCTCCCCGCACCGCTTGAACGACGCTTGGGAGTACGACCTGCCTTCGAACAGTTGGATCGTGCTGTACGCGGCGGACTACAACGACCGCGGCGGAGTCGCCGATTACGACAAGCAGACCCTCGTGCTGAAGGACGGCTGGCTGCGGACCAAAGGGGGCGGGCCGGCGCACCCCGCCCATACCTGGTGGGGACTCACGTATGACCCGCAGCGCAAGGAAGTCCTGTGGTGGTGCCAGTGGCCGGGGTATCGCCTCGATGAAAAGCTCGCGGTCGTCGGGGCGACGCGCGACGACCTCTACAAGGGCCCGCCGCTGTGGTCGTTTCGTCCCGACCAGCGGAAGTGGGAGCCGTTGCCGACCAAGGAGCCTTGGCCGAAGATGGGGCTGGCCGGCTCGCTCGAGTACGTTCCCGAGTTGCACGGCAGCCTGTGGACGCAAGGCGGCGCCGGCGCCTGGCTGCTCGACTCGAAAACGCTGTCCTGGAAGGACCTCACGAAGGGACGCGAGCGGACGCCGATCGAGACGGTCGTCTGCTACGATTCGGCGCGGAAGCTGATGCTCGCCCACCGCGGGCCGCCCAAAGCCGGCGAGAACTGCCGGACCTGGCACATGCCGATCGAGGGCGCGGGACTCGGCGAATGGAAGAAAGTCCTCGACCAGCCGGACCTCCCCAACGGGCACGACGCCCGCTCGTTCTTCCATTTCGACCCGGTCGGAAAGGTGGGCCTGCTCTATGAAGTCCCGACCCGGCGGATCTGGGCCTACGATCCCGACCAGGCCGCGTGGACCCGCCTGGAGCCGGACGGCCCGCCGCCGCCGGAAAAGGGCGACGCCCGGACCGTCGGCTACCTCGACCCCACCCGCAACGTGTTCGTCGTCAACATGGGGACGACTACCTGGGTCTACCGCTACCAGGCGGCGGGGGAGTGAATCGCGGCGGCAGTTGCAGACCCGCGGGGCGCTGAAAGTCCCCTCTCCCCCGGCTTTGCGGCAATAGCGTTCGGCACGGAATTTGCGCCAAGGCCCTGCCGGTGTTTTTCGCCGGC
>JBBDNU010000170.1:0-2686 GCA_040877365.1 Planctomycetales bacterium | reverse complement strand
CGTTGACTGGCGGAGCCGTAAGCCCCCTCACCCTGACCCTCTCCCCCGCAAAGCCGGGGGAGAGGGGACCAGCTCGGGTCCCCTCGGACATTTCAGCCCGCAGCGCAAGCAAGGGAGAATCACCCTGGCGTCCTGATTTCTGCACGTCGTCGGCCGGTCCGGCGATTCTCCCTCGCTGGCGCGTCGGGCTAGAATGATGGGGTCCGACCCCGGAATCCGGTCATGACGAAACACAGAGTCAGTCGGCCAGCCCGTACCGCACGATGCACCACACCGCCTTCGCGCCGTCCTTCCAGCCGATTTTCTTCCCCTGCGCGTAGGTCCGCCCGGAGTAGCTCGTGGACATCTCGAACACGCGGTAATTCCGGCGGGCGATGCGGGCGGTGATTTCCGGCTCGAACCCGAACCGCTCCTGCCGCAGCCGCGGCGCCACGTCGTCGATCACCTCGCGGCGGAAGACCTTGTAGCAGGTCTCCATGTCCGTCAGGTTCAGGTTCGTGAAGCAATTCGAGAGCGTCGTCAAGAACCGGTTGCCGAGATAATGCCACCAGTAGAGCACGCGGTGCGGCTGGTCCCCCAGGAACCGGCTGCCGTACACCACGTCCGCCTTCCGCTCGATGATCGGCTTGAGCAGCCGCGGATACTCGGACGGGTCGTACTCGAGATCCGCGTCCTGGATGATGACCACGTCCCCGGCGACGTGCTGGAACCCGGTGCGGAGCGCCGCCCCCTTCCCGCGGTTCCGCTCGTGACGGACGACGGTGATCGCGTTCAGCGGGTCGGGGGGCTGGTCCTCCAGCGTGCTCAACACCGAGTCGGTGCCGTCGGTGCTGCAGTCGTTCACGAGGATGAGCTGCTTGCGGATCGGCACGCTGCGGACCGCGTCGACGAGCGTGATCAGCGTCGATTCCTCGTTGTACACGGGAATCACGACCGACAGCGTGAGGTCCTCGGGAATGGCGTAGATCCCCAGTTGCCGGCAGGCGGTCTCCCCCAGCGTCCGCTTGAGGGACTCGTACCACTCTTCGGTCCAGGGGCGGCCGTCGGCTTCGATGGAATGCGGGTCGAACACGCTCATCGTCGGTTCCACGGATTCATGCTCCGTTGCGTCGTCCATGCGGTCGGGGCGCCCGCGCCGGCGGTGACGCAGGTCGCCCGGCGATTCAAGGGATCCATTCCGCTGAGTTATATTCACAACCCGACCGGCGCGAAAAGCCCGGTTCCAGCGGGGGGAGGACGCTCTGTTCATGCCGCCGCGCGTGGAGTAGAGTGCAGGCGCCAGGAACCGACGTCGACCAGGGAGGAGCCCGCCATGCCCGTCCAGAGTCCGTCGTACAGCATCACCATGCGGCTCAAGTACCCGGACCGGCCCGGGCAGATGGGCCGGATCACCTCGGCCATCGGCGACGCGGACGGGCAAATCGGAGCGATCGACATCGTCGATGTCCGCCAGGACTTCATCACCCGCGACTTCACCGTCAACGCCCGCCACGTCGACCACGGGCAGGAGATCGTCCGTCGGGTGCAGGCGATGGACGGCGTCGAAGTCCTCAAGGTCTCCGATCGCACGTTTCTCCTGCATCTCGGCGGGAAGATCGAGGTCAACTCGAAAATCCCGGTGAAGACCCGCGACGACCTGTCGATGGCGTACACCCCCGGCGTGGCCCGCGTCTGCCGCGCGATCCACGACGACCCCGAGGCCGCTTTCACCCTCACCATCAAGCGGAACACGGTGGCGGTCGTCACGGACGGCTCGGCGGTGCTCGGGCTGGGGAACATCGGCCCGCGGGCGGCCTTGCCGGTGATGGAAGGCAAGGCGCTGTTGTTCAAGGAATTCGCGGGGGTCGACGCCTTCCCGATCTGTCTCGACACGCAGGACGTCGAGCAGATCATCGCCACCTGCCACTACATCGCGCCGGTGTTCGGGGGGATCAACCTGGAAGACATCTCCTCGCCGCGGTGCGTCGAGATCGAAGAACGGCTCGAGCGCGAGCTGGACATCCCCGTGTTCCACGATGACCAGCACGGCACGGCGATCGTGGTGCTCGCGGCGCTTCAGAACGCGCTGCGGGTCGTCCACAAGGAGTTTCCGCAGTTGCGCGTCGTGGTGAACGGGGCGGGCGCGGCGGGGTTGGCGATCACGAAGCTGCTGCTCGAAGTCGGAGTCAAGCGGATCGTCGTGTGCGACCGTGAGGGGGTCGTATCGAAGGGGCAGGGGAACCCCGTCAAGCAGTGGCTCGCCGAGAACACGAACCCGGCGGGCGACGAGGGCACGTTGAAGGACGTGATCACCGGAGCGGACGTGTTCATCGGGGTCTCCGGGCCGGACGTGCTGACGGGGAGCGACGTGGCCCGCATGGCGCAGGACGCGATCGTGTTCGCCCTCGCCAATCCCGATCCCGAGATCGACCCGCAGGAGGCGGCGCAGCACGCCCGCGTCGTCGCCACCGGCCGGTCCGACTATCCCAACCAGATCAACAACGTGCTCTGCTTCCCCGGCTTCTTCCGCGGGCTGCTCGACGTGCGGGCCAGCGACGTGAACGTGGCGATGAAGATCGCCGCCGCCGACGCGATCGCCGGCGTCATCGCCCCCGAGGAACTGCTCGCCGATTACATCGTCCCCAGCGTGTTCGACCGCCGCGTGGCGAAGGCGGTCGCCCACGCGGTCTCCGAAGCGGCCCGCGAA
>JBBDNU010000169.1:0-2739 GCA_040877365.1 Planctomycetales bacterium | reverse complement strand
GCGGCGATGTCGTCGATCGACAGCGGACCGGACTCGCCGGTCTCGGTGAGCAGCACGAGCCGGCCGGCGCGGGAGAGGCGGTTGTCGGGATAGCCCTCGTGGGACGAGCCGTCGCGCAGCCGGACGCGGACCGCCGCGGTCTCGTCGACGCCGGCGATCCCCTCGTGGACGAGGTCGGGAAACCGGCCCCAGGCCCACGTCCAGAGGGTCGCCTGCGGATCGACGCGGCCGGCGATGTCCTGCCATTCCTGCTCCGCCTGGAGCAGATCGCGGCGCGCGGCCCGCGCGCACCACGGCCGCAGGACGCGATCGATCCACTCGCGGCGGGAGGCGGCCAATTCGGCGAAGGACATGGGGAGTGCGGAATGCGGAATTGTGGGAGTGTGGAGTGGGTGATCGATCGCATTATGGGGGCGAATCGGGCGGTTTGGCAAATCGGCCCGCGCAGTCGTCCCAGACCGGCCCGTTTGCCGCGTCGCGGGTCGTGCTTCTCCCGATGGTGAAAACCGGTGAATTCGCCGGAATTTGGTTGATTTTCCGGGAGCGAGATTGCTATTCTCTGGGTGTCCGGTCCAGAGGCCACTCGCGCTGCCGGAGGGCCCGAGTCCGCTCTTTGCCAATTCGATGGTTCGGTGTGACACAGAAAGGGTCATGGGATGAACGCTCTGGCCGCGGTCGAATTCGAGATGGAAACGGATTCGGGTCTCGACCCGATCGACGAGATCCGCCTGCGGACGTGGGCCCGGCGAAACTATGCCCCGGCCGACGAGCGGGACGATGCCTGGCACCCCGTGGTTCTGGACGAGATGCGCCGCCGCGACGAAGAGGCCGAGTGACATCGGCCCCCCCGCCCTTCCACTGTCGCTTTTCGAACGCCCGGGACGGTTCTCGCCCCGGGCTTTTTCGTTAGTAGGTCCCTTCCGCCGGAAGGAACCTCCGCGAGCGGGAACTCGCGCTGCGAAACCATCCGACGCCATCGTCACGACCGGCGCGGCGCTGCGGCCATCGCGGAAACGGATTGCCGCAGGGTCGCGACAGCCTGAGAGCGAGCCTACGTCCCGCCCGGCGGGCGGGACGTACCATGACGGCCGTCCGGCCGCGGCGCGCGATTCCCAATTGACACGCCCGCCGCTTGCTCCTAGATATACGCCGCCTTTTTTCCTTCAGGACGTCCTCGCAGCGAATGGAGTCGCTCATGTCGGCGGAAGTCACGGGCACGGCGCGGGTGGGTGAAAACGGACGTTCGGCGCGGCTGGCGGACCGCGTCCGCGGCGCGGAGCGCGTCGCCGTCGGCGGGAAGCCGGTCGCGCTCGCGGAACTCCGCGACAAGATCGCGCAGAAGACGGCCGTCGTCGGCGTGGTCGGGCTGGGCTACGTCGGGCTGCCGCTGGTGAGCGCCTTCGTGAACGCCGGCTTCCGCACGATGGGCTTCGACGTCGATCCCGCCAAAGTCGATGCGCTCGCCGCGGGGAAGAGCTACATCCGGCACATCGACTCGGCCGCGATCGCCGAGTGGGTCGGGAAGAAGCAGTTCCTGCCGACCGCCGATTCGGCCCGGATGGGCGAGGCGGACGCGCTCCTGATCTGCGTGCCGACGCCGCTTTCCGACAGCCGCGACCCCGACCTGTCGTACATCGAATCGACGACCGAGGCGATCGCGCGGGCGCTGCGGCCGGGGCAGCTCGTGGTGCTCGAAAGCACGACCTATCCCACCACGACCCGCGACGTGATGCTCCCGATCCTGGAGAAAAGCGGGCTGGTCGCCGGCGAGGACTTCTTCGTCGCCTACAGCCCGGAGCGCGAGGACCCCGGCAATCCCGACTTCTCCGCCGCGCGGATCCCCAAGGTCGTCGGCGGGCTCGACGGGCCGAGCCGCGAGCTGGCCTGCGCGCTGTACGGCCACGCGATCGTGCAGGTCGTGCCGGTGTCGAGTTGTGAAGTCGCCGAGGCGTGCAAGATCCTCGAGAACACGTACCGGGCGGTGAACATCGCGCTGGTCAACGAGTTGAAGACGCTGTTCGACCGGATGGGGATCGACGTGTGGGAGGTGATCGACGCGGCCAAGACCAAGCCGTTCGGCTACCAGGCGTTCTATCCCGGTCCCGGACTGGGGGGGCACTGCATTCCGATCGACCCGTTCTACCTCACGTGGCTGGCGCGGAAGCAGGGGCTGACCACGCGGTTCATCGAGCTGGCGGGGGAAGTCAACTCGCGGATGCCGGAGTACGTGATCGCCCGCCTGGCGGAGTTCCTCAACGACGCGGGGAAGCCGATCCGGGGGAGCCGGATCTGCCTGTTGGGCGTGGCGTACAAGCGGGACGTGGAGGACTCGCGGGAGAGCCCGTCGTTCGAGCTGATGGACCTGCTGCGGGAGCGTGGCGCAGTGCTCTCCTACAACGATCCCTACGTGCCGAAGCTGCCCAAGGTGCGTCACCACGACGTGCCGGACCTGTCGAGCAGCGAGCTGACGCCGGAGTTCCTCGCCGGCCAGGACTGCGTGCTGGTCGCCACCGACCACTCGTGCTACGACTGGCCGCACATCGTGCGGCATTCGCGGCTCGTGCTCGACACGCGGAACGCGACGAAGCACGTGACGGCCGGGCGGGAGAAGATCAGGAAGGCGTGAAGAAGCTGTCAGCTGTCAGCCGTCAGCGATCAGGGGTGAAGAAGCTGTCAGCTGTCAGCCGTCAGCGATCAGGGGTGAAGAAGCTGTCAGCTGTCAGCCGTCAGCGATCAGGG
>JBBDNU010000168.1:13321-15269 GCA_040877365.1 Planctomycetales bacterium | reverse complement strand
AGACGAAACTGCCCATCGGGCTCCCAAAGCTACCCACAGATTCTGGTGAGGAGGCAAATATTCTTCCAGACAATGAAGCGCGGGGGTGGCCACGCCGCCGCGGGCGTCGGGGTCGCGTCGGCGACAAGAGGACGCACCGTCCGCCTTCCTCCCTTTTTCGGTCCGCGACACCGCGAGCAGCGTAATCCCGGCTCCGAATGGCTCATTGGGCGGTTCCGTGATATCGGGTGGGAGTCGCGGACCGGGGATGCTTCGAATCACGGGGAAGGCCGATCGCCTCGATCGGACGACGGCCTTGGTGCGGGAGGCCTCCGGATGATGATCCCTCCTCCGCGACCTCGACGCCGGAAACGGTGCCCACCGGGCGGCGTCTCCGCAGTCGCCGCCCGCTCATTGATAGCTGCGGACGATTTCGACGACGCCCTGCGGATCGGGAATGTCGTGGACGACGATCTCCATGTCGTCCTGCCCCGAACTGGATAGCGCGATGTCGCCGTAGTTGAACAATCGCTCGACGACGTTTTGGTCGCAGCGGATGTTGCGCACGTCGTCGTGCTGCAGTTCGTTCGTGCGCTTCGTCACGATGCCGCGGGTGACGATGATCCGCTCCGTCGTCACCGTGATCCGCGTGGCGACGGCGTGCAGCCATTGATAGAGGAAGAACCCCACGGCCGCGAGCAATGCGGCCGCGCCGATGACGAGCAGCGCGGTCCCCTCCAACCCCAGCGCGACGCGTCCCAGCAGCGACAACGACACGGCCGCCAGGCCGCACACGGTCAACAGGGCGAACAGGCCGCTGAGAAAGACGTGATTGCGGAACACGACCGGGTGCAACTGCCGCAGCGTGCGCTCTTCGGCGGCACGCGACTCCGCCGGCCGCGCGCGGTCCCCCGCCGCCGCACCCACCTGACGGCCGAGAGGGGCTTTCGCCTGGAAGTCGCGTTCGCAGTGCGGACAGCGGATCGTGCCGCCGAGCGCGTCGCCGGAGACCGCCACCACCCGCGAGCAATGCGGACATTCGAAATCGAGGTTTTCGGACATGGCCCCTATTGTACCGAGAATTCGCGATCCGCTGGAGTACACCTTCCCTTCGCGATCGCATATCCTCGTCGTGGCCGTCGGAACCTCAGCCATTTCGCGGGGTACCCGCGAAGGCGGGCATCCAGCCGCGGCGCGGACGACAGGCTGGATTCCCCCTGCGCGGGAATGACGGAGTCGCGTTCGACCATCGACCGCTGATCGCTGAAAGCTGAAAGCTGAAAGCTTCGCCCCGTGAAACGCATCTTCCTCACCCTCGCCGCCGTCGGCATGGCGTTGCTCGGCGCGTCGTTCGTGTTCGGGCTGCGGATCGAGGATCCGCGGGACGTGGCCGAGGCGGCATTGGCGGCGCGGCGGCTGCACCTGTTGACGGCGCTCGCCGGGCTGTTGTTCGTGGCGCTCGTTCACGCGGTCGTGCTGACGTATTTCATGGGGACGGGGCGGTGGATCGAGGAGACGTCGCGGGCGTATCAGCTTGGCGAGCAGTGGCTCGCGGAGAGCCGGGTTCTGAAGCACCGCACGGTCCCGCCGATGGTCCTGTGCCTGGTGCTGTTGATCCTGACCGCGGCGTTCGGGGCGGGGGCCGATCCCGCCTCCGCGGTGCGGTTCGGCGACTGGCTCGGCCTCGGGCCGGGGACGATCCACTTCCTGCTGGCCGCGACGACCGTGGGAGTGAACCTCGTGGTCAACCTGCTGGAATATGCGGCCCTCGACCGCAACGGTCAACTCGTCGATGAAGTCGTGGCCCGCGTGCTGCACATCCGCCGCGAGCGCGGTCTGCCGGGATGACCGGCGAGCGGGGCGGCGTCAGCCCCCGGTGCGTTGGTCGATATGATGAGCCGAGGGGTTTAACGGTCACTTCGGCCGCACGAGGACCGGCTCGGCGGCTTCGACGGCGTCTTCCGCCGCG
>JBBDNU010000168.1:0-13221 GCA_040877365.1 Planctomycetales bacterium | reverse complement strand
TCACTTCGGCCGCACGAGGACCGGCTCGGCGGCTTCGACGGCGTCTTCCGCCGCGCCGTGCCGCAGGCTCGCGCGGAACTCGCCCGCGCCGGCGGCTCGCGATCGCACCTTCGCGCGATAGACGACGGTCTGCTCCGCGGCGAGGTTGGGAAGCGTGTCGAACTCGATCCGTTCCGCGGTCTGCCGGTGGCGCATCGCGAGCGGCCGATCGCCTTCGCGGACTTCGGTCGAGACGAGCTCGAAGTTCGAGGGCAGCACGAATTCGAGCCGGAGGTCGCGGGCCGCTTGCAGCCCGCGGTTGTGGACGGTGGCGACGAACTCGGTCTCGCCTCCGATCGCGACCGGATCGGCGGTGTCCTCGACCCGCAGATCGAGGATCCCCCGCACGGCGGACACGCGGAGGCAGCTTTCCCGCCGCTCCTCGGGAACGTCCGCCCCCGTCACGTGCGCGGTGACGCAGGCGTCCTCGGCGACTTGCAGGCACTCGTACTCCGCCTGGATTTCGACCCGCTCCCGCGGCTTCAACGCGCCGAGCCTCCACACGAGGGCGTCGTCCTTGCGGATGACGGAAGCGGAGGCCGCCCGTTGTTGGAACGTCGTCGGCGCCTTGACGGTCACGGTCACGTCGGGGAGCGGCTCGTCGGCGACGTTGAGCACGACGATC
The DNA here is from genome assembly GCA_040877365.1 of Planctomycetales bacterium. Classification (GTDB taxonomy): domain Bacteria; phylum Planctomycetota; class Planctomycetia; order Planctomycetales; family Planctomycetaceae; genus JBBDNT01. The sequence goes on along the minus strand of JBBDNU010000168.1, from coordinate 12,557 downwards.
GTGAACTCGGCGCGGCTGCCGAGCGTGCGTTCTTCCGGGCCATATATGTCGAGATCGAGTCGCCGCGGGACGAACTCGACGCACACCGATTTCCAGATCGCCTCGCGTCCGCCGGCCTTCACGCTGAACCGGGCGCAGTGCCGGCCCGGTTGCGACGCCGAGAGCGACAGCGCGACTTCCTTGCGCTCGCCGGCGGCGAGCGCGCCGAGCGTCTGCTCGGCCCCCTTCTCCTCGCGGCCGGGGAAGAAGAGCGCGTCGTCGAACTCGGCGGAGAGGAGCACGTCGTAAACGGGTTCGTCCCCCGGGTTCCGCACGGTGAGGCGATACGTCGCCCCCGAGCCGACCTGGTTCGTCGGCGGCGCGGCGACTTCGAGCTCGAGCCGCGCCGCCGGCACGATCGGCCCGGAGGGAAACCGCGGCCCCGGCAGGTCGGGAATCGGCTCCGGGAAGGCATCCTTCAGCGGGGGCGGCTCGAGGTCCGGGGCCAGCAGTTCCGGCAGCGCCGGCAGCGATGGGACATCTCCCGGAAGCGATGACGACGGCGCGCCGAGTGCGATCCCCGGATCGGCCGGGGTCACGGGTCGGAACGCTCGCCGCTCCGGCGCGAGATGCGGCGGATCGGTGACGTTCGGCACGCGGAACGCGGTCGCGCCGGTCCCCGCGCAACCGGTCGCGAGCGCGAGCCAGCCGAGGAGTGCGGTGAAAATGGCGAGGCGATGGGCGCTCATCGGATCGACCAAGAAACGAAACGGCCGCGCGTGCGGCGAAGTCCGTGGGAAGTCTAACATGCGAAACGCGGGCGCGCGTCGCCGCGGCCGCAGTTCCGCTGCGATACGGTCCGACGACCGCGATCCAGCGCGGCGTGCCCCGACGTGAAGGCTGTGAGGGCGCCGATCATCGAAGATTTCCGGCGGCGGACCGGCTCGCCGCGCGCGAAAATGAGCCGCGTGGGGAAACAAGCGAAACTCTGTGGATCGAACGGCCGCGCAACCGGTTTCCCGTCGAACATCCACAGCGGGATGCCTGCGACCTACCGAAACGGCCTTGTGGGATCGGCGGACATGCCATAATGAGCTTTGCACGCCAACGACGATTGCCGGATCGAGGATCGGTTTGCGTGACCGAGGGAGTGTTCACGAATGGATGCACGACTCCACTGGTGCCGTTCGCGACGATCGCCAAGAGGCAGTCGAGGAGCGGCGCGCTGCAGCGTGATTCTGCTCGCCGCAGTCGTTTTTTGTCCTGCTTCGAACGCGGACGAGCCATCCCGCGCGGCGGTGCTCCACTTTCCAGAACCGGTTGGTCTGGAACAGTTATGGTTCTACCGGAATCAAGCCGGCGCCGGCAGGAACGCGCCCGGTGTCGCGTTCTGCGTCGGCACCGACCCGGAAGACTGCGAAGGGGAGCGGCGGCTGATCGTGGCGGAAGAGTCGCTCTTCTCCGCGGAAGGCTTGCGTGAGCTTCTTGGCCGCGGGCCTAAGTCGGGCGATCGTCGGATGCTCTACAAGGGGACGGCGCCGCAACGCGAATCGGCGTTCACCCGGATCGATCTCGACGGCGACGAAATCGACGAGGTGCTGCTGACGGGAACCGGCGGTGCCGGCGGCACCAGCCTGCTCAGCGTGTTTGCCGTCCAACCGGGGAGGGTCCGTCTCCTGTTCGATGATGCGAGCCGCTTCGGTTTCTGGATCTTCGATCGAGACGGTCAAGGCAAGTACACGATTGCGAACGCCGGTTTCGATTGGACCGCGGGTGCGGATGACCTGATGCAGCCCGAGCGTTACAAGCTCTATGATTGGGGCAGGGAGCGCTTCGACATTTCGAACACCGTGTCGCCGGCCGAATTCGAAAGAATGATAGGCAATCTCGTGGAGCGCAACGGCGCTCCGCTTCCAGCCCGACCCGGCGGACCGCACGTGCGGGTGTTCGACTCCTCACGCGAAGTTGCAACGATGAATCCGTCGGCGGCGGACGCCGTTCCCGAGCGCGTCGCCACGGACGAAACGGAGTCGCGGACGCTGGTGCCGGCGGATGCGGTCTTCGGCGAGGCCGCTCGCGGCTGGAAGCTGCTGACGGAGCCGCACGACAATTGGGGCGACCGGAAGGCGGTCATCGTCTCGCCGTCGGGCCGGCGTTTCGCCGCCCCGGAAGTCTCGTCCATGCCGTTGCCGTCCCAGGAAAACGTGCTGAATGCCTATCGCCCACGCGTGCAGGTGCTCGACGTTCCGTCCCTGAAGGCGGAGTTCCTGCTGATCTACACGTGTCCCGCGGCGTCCGCCCCGACTGGGCTGAGCCTGTTTCTGCTGCGGGACGGCGAGATCGCCGGAAAGGCGGCGGTCAACGTGCTCCATCACTTCGAATGGATCCCGATCCCGTCGAGCGCGGGAATCGTCCCGGAGTTGTTCGTCGACCTCGATGGAGATGGCAGACCAGAACTGAAAGAGAACGACGTCGGCAAATTCGGCGGCAGGATCACCTACCACCAGTTCGATGGGACGACGTTTCGTCCTCGATGGTGCGATCATTACGAGCAAGCCCCACCCGAAAGCGACGCGCTGATCGTCTGGACGAGGCGCGAGGAGGTTCCACCTGGCGCCGTTACTTCGCCCGCGACTCGCACGTCGCCCAAGGCCCGATGATCGCCGACAGGATGCCGAGCACTTGAACGACTAATCGGACCGGCCCGTCGAGCGGAGTGTCCAGCCCGGAATAGAGCCAGGGACTCAGGGCGACGTGGGCGGCGGCGATTCCGGCCCCCGCGATCAAAGCCGATCGCCGGCTGCGGCCGACGTAGCCCGCCGTGGTCGAGATCGTCCCCAGTGACAGGATGCACAGCGCCGCGCCCGCCGCCGCGGAGCGCTCGCGAGCCTCGACGAGGCTAACGACATGGTCCGGGGGGACGATCCACGGATATTCCGCGAACGCGAACAGCATCCAGAAGATCGCGGCCAACGTCGCGAGCAGAATCACGGCGGCCCGGACCGCGAGGGCAAGATTCTGTCGCATCAGATCGAACTCCATGGGGCAACCGTCTCGCGGTGAGGCTGATTGGTGAAAAGGCCGCTAACCCTGACCCTCTCCCCCGCAAAGCCCAATAGCGTTCGGCACGCCATTTTGGCAGACCGGGTTCGGTGACGAACTCAGGGCGTCCCACCACCGTTTCAGCATGAAGAACCGATCAGCCCGCGGATCTTCCCCGGTTGGTATGGCGAACGGAGCGGGATAAAATTCGATATCGTGGCGCATGCCGCCGGTCGTCTCGCCGCGGGCGGGCTGCGGGGGATTTTCTGTGGATCGCGAGCGTGAAACGATGGCCGTCTCCGCCGAACCGGCCGCGCCGCCCCCGGCGAACGGTCCGCCGCGACCGGCGTGGCACCGTTCGGTGCCGGTCAAGCTGGCGCTGATCGTGGCGGCGCTCGTCGTGGCCACCAGCGGGGCGGTGGGGCACTTCGGATATTTGTTCGCGCGAAACACGCTGCAGCAGCAGATCCGGGAGCGGCTGGACGTCGTCGCGTCCGACCGCGGCGCGCTGCTGGAAACGTTCGCCGCCCAGCAGCTCGACAACGTGGCCCTCGTGGCCAGCCGCACGCTGCTCCGGCAACTGCTGGAGGAGCGGCGGCGGGACGGCGCGGACGAGGAAGAGTTTCTGGAGAAGACCCGCCTCATCCTCCAGGACGCGAGCCAGAGTGTCGACGAGTTCGAGCGGATCTGGATCGCCGATCCCGACGGCGTCGTGATCGCCTCGACCGACCTCGAAGACCTGGGCCGCGCTTTCGGCAGCGACCCGGACTTCCAGGCGGGGCTTCTCGGCAAGCACCTCGGCGTGCCGCGCGAGAACGACGAGGGTCGGGAGGTGATGCACGCCACGGCGGCGGTCCGCAGCGAGCCGGATGCGGTGCTGGGGGTGGTGATGGTGCTGCTCGACGCCCAGCCGCTGGTCCGCCTGGTGACCGAGGGCCGCGGGCTGGGCGAGACGGGGGAGGTGCTCGTGGCGCGGATGGTCGGGGACGAGATCCATTACCTGTCCCGCACGCGGGTCGGAGGCCGCACGCGGATCGCGCCGGAGCGGGCCGAGCCGATGCGGGCCGCCATCGAGGGGCGGATCGGCGCCAGCACGGCGGAGTACGACGGGGTCGAGGTGCTGGCGGCTTACCGCCCCATCGCCTATCAGCCGCGGCAGTTCGAGGCGTGGGGCCTGGTGGCGAAGATGGACGCCGCGGAAGCCTTCGCCCCCGTGAACGCGCTGTGGCAAACGCTGTTCGGCTTGCAGGTGCTGTTCCTGGCGACGGGGGTGCTCGTGTCGTTCTGGCTGGCGCGGCGGTTGACGCGGCCGGTCCTGCAGATGGCGGACGTGGCCGCCGCGATCGCCGCCGGGAAACGCGACGCCCGCGTTTCGGTCGATTCGGAAGACGAGATCGGCGTGCTGGGGCGGTCCTTCAACCGGATGAACGACGAGCTGGTCGCCGCGCACGAGTTCCTCGAGGAGCGAGTGGACGAGCGGACGGCCGAGCTGCTGGCCAGCGAGCGCCGCAATCGGGCGATCATCCAGGGGGCGCTCGAGGCGTTCGTCTCGATCGACGAAGAGAGCATCATCCGCGTGTGGAACCCGCAGGCCGAAAAGATGTTCGGTTGGTCGCGGCTCGAGGCGCTCGGGCGGCCGATCACCGAGACGGTCATCCCCGCGAAATACTGCGAAGCGCACCGGGCCGGCGTGCGGAAGTTCCTCGCCACCGGGGAGGGGCCGGTGCTGAATCGGCGGATCGAGATGGTCGCGCGGCGGAAGGACGGGAGCGAGCTGCCGGTCGAGCTGTCGATCTTCGCCGTGAAGGAGGGGGAGCGTTACTTCTTCAACGCGTTCATCCAGGACATCACCCGCCGCAAGCGGAGCGCCGACGAGCTGCGCGACGCGCGGGACTCGGCCGAGGCGGCCAACCGGGCCAAGAGCGCCTTCCTCGCCAACATGAGCCACGAGATCCGCACGCCGATGAACGCGATCATCGGCATGACGGACCTCGTGCTGGGGACGGACCTCGACCTGCAGCAGCGGGAGTACCTCGAGATCGTGCAGGAGTCGGGCGAGTCGCTGTTGATGGTCATCAACGACATCCTCGATTTCTCGAAGATCGAGGCGGGCCGCTTCGATCTCGACTGCGCCCCCTTCGACCTCCGCGACAGTCTGGGAGACACGATGAAGCTGATGGGGATTCGCGCCCATCGCAAGGGACTCGAGCTCGCCTGCCACATCGCCCCGGACGTGCCGCACGTCGTCGTCGGAGACCGCTACCGGCTGCGGCAGATCATCGTGAACCTGGTCGGGAATGCGGTGAAGTTCACCGACGAGGGGGAGATCGTGGCCGACGTCGCGGTCGCGGAGCAGTCGGACGACGAGATCGCGCTGCGGTTCGCGGTCCGCGACACGGGGATCGGCATTCCGCCCGAGAAGCAGGCCGCGATCTTCGAGGCCTTCGAGCAGGCGGACGACTCGATGAGCCGCCGCCACGGGGGGACGGGGCTGGGGCTGGCGATCTCGGCGCGGCTGGTCGAGTTGATGGGGGGGAAGATCGGCGTCGAGAGCGCGCCGGGGGAGGGGAGCACGTTTCATTTCACCGCCCGCTTCGGAAAGGCGCCGGCCGACGCCATACCCCGCCGGGACCGCTTCCGCAAGGCGCTCGCCACGCTCGAATCGCTCCCCGTGCTCGTGGTGGACGACAACGAGACGAACCGCCGGATCCTCGAAGAAGTGCTGCGGAACTGGCGGATGGAGCCGGTCTGCGCCCGCGACGGACTGCAGGCGCTCGACATCCTCCGCCGCCGCCGCGACGAGGGGCGGCCCATCGAGATCGTCCTCACCGACTCGCACATGCCCCGCATGGACGGGTTCGAGCTCGTCCGGCGAATCCGGGCGGACGAACGGCTCGGCAGCGAGGTGATCCTGATGCTGACTTCGGGAATGGACGCCGAGGACCGGCAGCAGGTCGAGAAGAGCGGCGTGAAGGCCCGGCTCACGAAGCCGGTCAAGCAGTCCGAGCTGTTCGACGCGATCGTCACCACGCTTGGCCTGAAGACGCCGGAGGAGGCGGCGGCCGACGCCCGCCGCCGCCAGCGCGCCGCGGCGAGCGGGCCGCTCCGCGTGCTGCTCGCGGAGGACAGCCTCGTCAACCAGAAGCTGGCAGTGAGCCTGCTCGAAGCGTTCGGGCACACGGCCGCGGTGGCCAACAACGGCCGCGAGGCGCTCGACGCGCTCGACCGCGAGTCGTTCGACCTCGTGCTGATGGACGTGCAGATGCCCGAGCTGGACGGGCTGGAGGCGACGGTCCGCATCCGCGAACGGGAACGCGCGCGGGGCGTCGCGCGGCCGGTCCCGATCATCGCGATGACCGCACACGCCCTCAAAGGGGACCGCGAGCGGTGCCTGGAAGCGGGCATGGACGATTATCTCTCGAAACCGGTCCGCGGCGACGAGCTGCAGGACACCATCGACCGCGTGATGGCGTCGCGCGCGGCCGAAGCGGGTGTCCCCGCGGAGGCAAGCCGAGCCGGTCCCCAAACCCCACCCGAAGCCGAATCGGCGCCGGTCGCGACGCCCGACTCCGCCGGGGGAGCGACTTCCTCGCCGGATCAGCCGTTGGTCGATTGGGACGCGGCGCTCGAGCTCGTGGAAGGCCGCGCGGCGGCGCTCCGCGATCTGGTCGCGATGTTCCAGGAGGAGTGCCCGAAGCTCATGGGGGAAATCCGCGGCGCGCTGGACGCGCGGGACGCGAAGACGCTCCGCCGCGCCGCGCACACGCTCAAAGGCTCCGCCCGGATCTTCTTCGCCGAGCCGCTCGCCGAGCGCGCGGACCGCCTCGAGACGCTGGGGCACGCGGCGAAGTTCGACGACGCCGAGCAGGCCTGGGCCGACCTTCAGCAGGCGGTCCGAGACCTCGAGCCGGAGCTGGAGAACTTCCTGCACGACGGCCGCGCCGGCCAGGAATCGCAAAGGGCCGGCACGCCCTGAGTTCCCGGGTTCTCCTGCCGCAATGCCCGCCGTACACTGGAAGCGTCGTCCTGGCGGAATTCGCAAGAATTCCGATCTTCCCGCCGTGAGAAATCGGAAGCCTTGCGGCTTCCGCCACGAATCTATTCACCCGTACATATTTGAGACGCGCCATGCGGACCCTGCGGGCAGCGATTGCCGCACTCTCTTGCGCGGCCGCTTGCGGTTTCGCCGCCGCGGCCGGGCCCGCGTCCGATGCGCCGGACGAGGCGCTGCGCCCGCGGGTCGCGGCGGCCGTCCGGCAGCTCGGGTCCGACTCGTTCCGGGCGCGGCAGGAGGCGGAGCGGCAGTTGCTCGACTGGGGGACGCCGGTCCTGCCGCTGCTTCCCGGTCCCGCCGAACTCGACGACGCCTCCGCCCGCGAGGCCGTCCGGCGGATCCGCGTTCAGCTCGAGCACCGCCAGGCCCGCGAGTCGCTGCGGGCTTCCCGCGTGAAACTCAGCGGCACGCTTCCGCTGGCGGCGATTCTCGACGCCATCGAACGGCAGAGCGGCAACCCGCTCGACCGCACGCAAATTTCTCCGGAACGGCTGAAGCAAGAGTTGCCGATCGAATTCGACGGCACGCCCTTCTGGAAGGCCTTGGCCGACGTCGCCGAGCCGATGGAGCTGCGCATCGAGCCGGCCCCGCAGGGGCGCGCGGTGCGGCTCATCGAGGCGGCGGATGCGAAGTCCTCCCCGCCGGCCGCCGTCGCCATCGACGGACCGTTCCGGATCGCCGCCGAGCCGGCGACGGTCCGGCCGCTATTCGGCGACGCGTCGCGACGGCTGGTGCGGATTCGGCTCTCGGTGTTGGCCGAGCCGCGCGTGCGGCCGCTGTTCCTGGCGTTGGCTGCGAAGGACGTGCAGGCGCGGAGTTCGTCCGGCGGTGCATTGATCCCCTTCGCGCCGGAGGCGAAGTACGAGTTGCCGCTTGCCGACGGCGGAGCGGAACTGTCGTTCGCCCTCGATTTCACGGTTCCGGCCGAGGTGCGCCCGGAATCGCTCGCGGCGAGCGGCCGGATGACGGTGCAGGCGGCGGCGGGACGGGAGGCGATTCGCTTCCCCGTGCTCTCCGAAGCGTCGGGTGTCTCCCGCCGTCGAGGCGGCGCGACGGTCGCCGTCGGGAAGATCGCGCTCGGCCGCCGCGAAGGGGAGGCCTTCGCGGTCACGGTCCCGGTGACGGTCGGCTACGACGCCGGCGGCCCCGCCTTCGAGTCGCACCGCCAGTGGGTCTATCACAACGAGGTCTACCTGGAGACGAAGGACGGCGGCCGGGTCCCGCTCGAAGCGCCGTTCCGCACGGCGCGGCAGGCGGATGGGGGCGCGGCCCTCGAATACGCGTTCCGCGGACTCGCCGGCGACCCCGCCGATTACCGGTTCGTCTACGTGCTGCCGACGCTGATCGTCGACGTGCCGGTCGAGTTCGAGTTCCCCCGCGTGCCCGTCGCCGGGCCTGACGAAGAGGAGGAAGAATGAAAACCGCCCACGATGCGATCAGGGCCGGCTATGTGGTCCCCGACCACATCTGGAAGGGGTACATCGGCGACCTCTCCGACGAGGAACTGCTGTTCCGGCCGTTCCCCGGGGTGAATCACATCGCCTGGCAACTCGGCCACCTGATCGCGTCGGAGCACGACATGATCGGCCAGTGCTGCCCGGGCGCGATGCCCGATCTGCCGGTGGGCTTTGCGGAGCGGCACTCGAAGGAGACCGCCGGGAGCGACGACCCCAGCGTGTTCCTGAAGAAGGAGGAGTACGTCCGCCTCGCCGACGAGCAGCGGGCGGGAACGCTGAAGGCGCTCGAATCGCTGAGCGAGGAGGACTTGAACAAGCCTTCGCCGGAGTCGCTGCGACGGATGTGGCCCACGATCGGCGACTGCTTCCTGATGCAGGGGACGCACTGGACGATGCACGCCGGCCAATGGGCGGTCTTCCGCCGGAAGCTGGGACGCGCGCCGTTGTTCTGATGAGGAGTTGTCGCCAGGAGTCGTAGTTCGTCGCTGATCGAAGCCGTGGTCGGTGGAGTTCTTGCCATGCCGACGCCAGCCAAGACTCGGACGAAACCGGCCGCGATCATAGCCGTGATTGCCGTGCTTTCTCTCGCGGCATCGCTGCTATCGGTGTTTTCCTGGATCGAGGGAAGATTGAATGGGGCTATTCCTGGTTTGGCGATCGAAGCTGTTGCACTGCTGGTCTGGATCGCTTGCGTGGGGTTGTTGATCGTTTGGATACTCGTCGATCGCCGGGACGGTCCGCCGAAGAGCGTCTCCAGCTTATCGGCGTGTTTATTGATATCCTTCCTGCCGTGGATCCTCGTTGGTCGCGGCAGCGGCTCAGAAGAGGCGTTCCTACAGGGCTTTGGCGCCTGGGCTCGCGCGAACGTCTCGAGCGAGTTGATTCGCGACTCGATCGCGAAGTCGCGCAATGAAACGGCGCCGACGAAGCCTCCTTATTGGTGGCCGGTCGAAATGCCGAACCAGCCTTTCGGGAGCGAACTGCCACAGGCAGATTGGCCCGTGGAAATATCCGACCTCTCTCCCGATGACGTGAGAGTCATCCGCGAAGCTCGCGGCGAAAGCCTGGTATTGTCGTGGCGCCCTGATTTCCACCCTTTTGGTTGGCCGCGGCTCGTCTATGCGAATACTTCGGGAGCAGACGTCCCATCTCGCCTCCAGAACCATCCTCTCGCTTACTGGCAGCGGGCGGAGAGAGGCGTGTGGGTCGGTTTCCGGACTTGGCCTTGAAGTCTCTCGATCGAATCTCATTGCCTGAGACAGGAATCCTCACCCCTCCGCCAGCCGGTCGAGCAGGGCGTCGATCAGCGCCGGGTGCAGGCCCAGCGGCGGGCAAAGGCGAAACTCGACCGGGGCGTGCTTCGCCGCGAGTTCCGCCCGGTGCCGCTCCAGGTCGTCAGTGACGTGCGATCCCGCCGAAAGGAAATAGGGAAGCAGCAGCACCCGCGCCGCGCCGCGTTCGACGCACCGCATTCCGCCCGCCGCGATCGTCGGTTCCGTCACTTCAAGGTAGGAAATCTCGATGATCGAATACGCGCTCCGCGCGCGAAGCGCCTCGGCCACCCGCTCCAAGTCGGCGTTCGCCTCCGCCCGGCGACTGCCATGCGCGATCAACAGGACGGCGGTTTGCGCCACTTCGGCCATCATCGATGCCCGCGAGCCTCCCACGTCAGCGAACCTCCCATGTGAGTGGGGGGAGCGTTCCGAACACTCCCACGCGATTGACCTCATGAATCATCGCACCCTACACTCGCTTCCGCCAGCCTGTTTTCGTCTGCCGCGGGCCATTCGTCGATGAACCCCCAACGCGTCGGCCCCTATGAGATCGAGGGAAAGCTCGGCTCGGGCGGAATGGGAACGGTGTATCTCGGACGGCACGCGGAGAGCGGGGCGCGGGCGGCGGTCAAGGTCTTGCCCGCCTCCTTGGCGCGCGAGGAGGGCTTCGTCGCCCGCTTCGGACGCGAGATCGACGCGCTCACCCGGCTGTCGAACCCGCACATCGTCGCTTTGTACGACCACGGCGTAGACGGCGAGACGTACTACTACGCGATGGAGTACGTCGAAGGGGAGACGCTCACGGCCCGGCTGCTCCGCGAGCGGCGGATCCCCTGGCGCGAGGCGATCGACATCGCCGTGCAGATCTGCGCCGCGCTCAAAGCGGCGCACGACGCCGGAGTGATCCATCGCGACATCAAGCCCTCGAACCTGGTCATCACCCCCGCGGGGGTCGTCAAGCTGATGGACTTCGGCGTGGCCCAGGTGTTCGCGGGGACCAAGCTCACCGTCACCGGCGGGATCATCGGCACCGTCGAGTACATGTCCCCCGAGCAGGCGCAGGGACACCGCGTCAGCCGCAGGAGCGACTTGTATTCGCTGGGGGCGGTGATGTACGCGATGCTCACCGGCCGCCCGCCGTTCAGCGGGAAGACCTCGGTCGAAGTGCTCCAGAAGCACCGTTTCGGGCAGTACGATCCGCCGCGGCGGTACGCGCCCGACATCCCTCACTGGCTCGACGAGATCGTCTGCCAGTTGCTCGAGAAGGACCCGGACAAGCGGCTGCCCGACGCGTTCGTGCTCTCCCGCCGGCTGCAGGAAGTCGTCCGCAAGGTGGACCTGTCGCAGTCGCAACGGACGCTGGCGGCCGAGGCGGACGACGCCACGGGGGCGACCCTCGTGCAGGGGCCGGCGGAATTCGGCGGCGGTCCCGGACAGGCGACGCTGATGCGCGACCTGTTCCGGGCGGAAGTCGAACGCGCCCGGCGGCCTTCCGCACTCGGCCGGCTCTTCGACAACACGTGGATGCTCGTGCTGCTCCTGGTTCTGGTGGTCGCGGGCGGGTTTCTGTGGTTCCGCGAAGCGGCTCCGTCGGCCGAGGAGATGTACGAGCGCGGCACGGCCCTGTTGCAGCAGCCGGCGGGGCCGGAGTGGCTTCGCGCCCGCGACGAGTATTTCCTCCCGTTGCTCGCGGAGGACCGCGAACGCTGGGGGGAGCGAGTCGAGCCGCACTTGCGGGAGATCGAACTGTACGAGTTGAAGAGCGGGTTCCGCCCGCGGGGGCTGGGGCGGCGGACCGAGCCGCGCAACGACGCCGAGCGGTTCCTGCGGCTCGCCCAGCACTATCGCGACGCGGGGGACCACGCGCGGGCGGAGAGCACCCTCGCGGCGCTCGAGGCGCTCCTCGCCGGCGACGACCGGCACGCGAACCTGCTCGCGCTCACGCGGCAACTGCTCGCCGACCTCCGCGAGCAGCGCCGGGAGGGACCGAGCGACGGTCTGCTTGTCTCGTCCGTCGCCCGGGCCGAGGCGCTCGAGGCCGAGGGCAAGCCGGACGAGGCGGCGGCGATCTGGCGGGGGATCGTGGAGCTCTACGCGGGCGACGCCGCCGCGCAGGAACAAGTCGCGCGGGCCCGCCAGGCGCTGGCGGCCGCGCCGCCGGAGAGACGTTCCAATTCTCAGGAAACATCGAACGCACCATGATCCACGACATCGACCTCCGCGCGCACATCCGCGACATTCCGGACTTCCCCAAGCCGGGCATCCTGTTCCGGGACATCACGCCGCTCTTGGCGACGCCGGCGGCGTTCCGCGAAGCGGTGCGGCTTCTGGCCGAGCATTACCGCGGCCGGGGAGTCGAAAAGGTGTGCGCAGCGGAGGCGCGCGGCTTTCTGTTCGCGGCCCCGTTGGCGCTCGAGCTCGACGCGGGCTTCGTCCCGGTCCGCAAGCCGGGGAAGCTGCCGTTCGACAAGCACTCCTTCAGCTATGAACTGGAGTACGGCAACGACTCGCTGGAGATGCACATCGACGCGCTTGCGGCGGGGGACCGGGTGCTGTTGGTGGACGACCTGCTGGCGACCGGCGGGACGATGCGGGCCTGCCTGCGGATGGTCGAGCAGACGGGGGCGGAGGTCGTGGGCTGCGCGTTCGTGATCGAGCTGGACGGCTTGAAGGGGCGGGACCGGCTCGCGCCCTACGAGACGTTCAGCCTCGTGCGGTACGAAGGGGGGTAGCGGGGAGCGCGGGAAGGGG
>JBBDNU010000167.1:0-15441 GCA_040877365.1 Planctomycetales bacterium | reverse complement strand
TCGCCCAAATCGAGGCGATCGACGGCGAGGTGAAAAGGGGCGGCCCCGTTTGCTGGGGGAGGGGAAAGGGGACGCAGCTCTTTCTCGGATCCTTTTTCCGGGTTCCCGGCCCTTCGCCACGGTAGGCACGTCCCGCCGGCCCGGCGGGACGTGGATGAACCATCGACGCCGCAGTGCGCGCCCGAGGTTCCGTCGGGCCGACGGAACCTACTTTCGCGACTGGACGCCCCGGCCCTTGGCCGATTCCAGCAGCGCCCGCGATTGGGCGTCGCGGCACTCGATCTCGAAGCCGAGGTCCTCGATCATCCGGAAGTCCTCTTCCGGCGTCTGCCCCTTCGTCGTCAGGTAGTCGCTGACGAACAGCGAGTTCGCTGGATACAGGCCCAGCGGCTGCAGCGACCGCAGGTGGACCTCGCGGCCGCCGGCGATGCGGATTTCCGTCGCCGGGTTCGCGAAGCGGAACAGGCACAGCGCCCTGAGGCAGTAGCGCGGGTCGAGCTCGTGCCGGCTTTCGAGCGGCGTCCCTGCGATCGACGTCAGGAAGTTCACCGGGATCGATTCGACGCCCAGGCCGCGAAGCTCGAGCGCGACTTCGACGATGTCGTCGGCCGTCTCCCCCATGCCGACGATCATCCCCGCGCACAGTTCCATGCCGGAGTCGCGGACCGTGCGGAGCGTCGCCAGCCGGTCTTCGTAGGTGTGCGTCGTGCAGATGCTCTCGTGGAAGCGGCGGCTCGTGTTCAAGTTGTGATTGACGCGATCGACCCCCGCCGCCGCGAGCCGGGCCGCCTGCTCCGGCTTGAGCAGTCCCAGGCAACAGCAGACGTGCAGCCCGTGTTCCGCCTTGATCCGCTCGACGACGCGGGCCACGTGCTCGACCTCGCGATCGCTCGGGCCGCGGCCGCTCGCCACGATGCAGTACGTGCGGGCGTTCGCGGCGACCGCCTGCGCGGCCCCCTGCATCAGCCGTTCTTCGTTGAGCAGCGGGTAGCGGTCGATGTCCGCTTCCGAGACGACCGACTGCGAGCAGTAGCCGCAATCTTCGGGACACAGCCCGCTCTTGGCGTTCTTGAGATAATAGAGCTGCACCTTCAGGTCGAAATGCCGGCGGCGAATGCGGAAGGCGGCGGCGAGCAGATCGGGGAGCTCGACGTCCGGGGCGGAAAGGACCGCGCGGGCCTCGTCGCGGGTCAGTTCGTGCCCGTCGAGGATCCGCGCGGCAAGCGCGTACCAATCACAGGCGGTCGAAGAAACGGAGGAGAGCGCAAGCAGCATCGAGGCAAAGTCCTTCCGGCGGGAGACGGCGGCGTGGCCGGGGCGAAGCGCTGCGTGCCCCGGCGAACTTGTCGTCACGCAGTTTAGCGTCGCCTTCCCGCAGCGGACAAGCGGCGCTCATCCCGTTACGTCCTGTACGATGAGTCGGTGCTTCGCCTTCGGCAGTCGCTTGCCGAGCTTTTGCAGGCTTTCGAGGTGTAGGTCGAGCGCCTCGCAGGCGTTGGCGAACGCCTCAGTCAGCGAATTTCCGCTGGTGATGATCTCTGGTACGTCGGGAAAATCGACGACGTAGCCTGGCTCCTGGGCCTGGTACGTCACGGTGAAGATATAGCCTCGATACTCATGCGTCGTCTGCATGGCCTAATGCCCTGAGCACTTTGCGGATGTCTGCGGAATGGCAGGTCTTCTGTCCGCCGTGCGGTTTCACGATGGTCAGCACCGGCCGTCAGACCGATGATAGGTGCAATGGCTGGAACGCTGGTTGAACAACACAAAACCCTCGTAGCTCAGCAACGCGTGCAGTTCGCCGAACCGAATGTTCCCCGGCGAGTTCCTCATCCGCTCGATCAACTTCTCGCGCCGGGCCACTCGTTCCTCCTTCACCGCCGACAGCCCGGCGTCCTCGAGATCGAAGGCGAAATGGTGGATTCGAACCGCGGCGCAATTTAGCGTCGCCTTCCCGCTACGGACAAGCGGGGGAAACTCGCCTGGCGGGCGGGAACCGCCTTGTAGGACGGATTGGCTCCGTCTGCGTGGCCGGCCAGCGACGCCGCGAGAGCGCATCAGGCCATTTCGGCGGAAGGGGCTTACTCGATTTCGAATCCTCTGCCTCGAAACTCCCTATCACCCCTTCCGCGGGGGGCGCGGGGGGCAGTAGGTCACGAGGTGGTTCAGCACCTGGTCCACCCCCGCGACGCGGCGCACCAGGCTGCGGATGTCCGGCGAATCGTCTTCCGCTTCGAGCACCCCCTCGAGGCAGACGCCGTTCGGCAGGCGGCGGACCACCAGCGAGGAGAAGCGCAGCCCCGGCTGCGAAAGCAATTCCCGGCGGACAGCGTGCTCGAGGTCGTGCGGGCGTTCCGCGACGGCTGTTGCCGCCAAGTCGTGCGGCTGATCCGCCCTGAGCGATTTCCGACCGTCCTGGCCCTCCGAAGTCATCCGTGGTTTGCGCATCGACCGAGTTCCTTCAGAGCGCTTCGAGAAATGCCACCGCACGCCCCACAGTCTACCGAAGCCGCGGCCGATTGCGAGCATGAAATCCGCGTGAAGCCCCAAGATCGGGAAAGCCCCGAGACGCCGAGAGAGCAAACCATATTCCACCTGCCGCCGTCCGGCCGAATTGCGGCCGCCCCGGCATTCCATCCTGCGCAGATCCCCCACGTTCCCCAACGGACAGCGCGCAGCGGGGGCACCTGTTGCAAACTTTTCTTGCAACAGCGCCCCCCTCCGGGAGCGGACAGCATCCGAGCTGTGAGTCGCGATCGTAGCCGATGCTGCCAGCATCGGCGCTTCCCACGGACGCTGGCAGCGTCCACTATGGGCTGGCGCCGATTGGTTCCAAGCTCACGAGCGTCGCGAGACCACGGGCTGGCGGCGCGTGCGGCGGCGGCGATTGCGCGGCGGACCCTTCGGACCCCCCGAGCGCTGGGGACCGTTCGTCCGCGGAGTGGACGCGGCGGCCGTCGAGTGGTAGGGGTGCTCCGCGTCCACATCGATCGTCGAGCGCGTCAGCTTCTCGATCGCCCGCAGGCTGTCGCGCTCGCTCGAATCGCAGAAGGAGAGCGCGATCCCCGTCGCACCCGCCCGGCCCGTGCGGCCGATGCGGTGCACGTAGCTCTCCGCTTCATACGGCATGTCGAAATTGATCACGTGCGTGATGCCATCGACGTCGATCCCGCGGGCCGCGAGATCGGTCGCCACGAGCACTCGCAGCTTCCCGTCGCGGAACCCGCTCAACACGCGTCCGCGGGCGGTCTGCGACTTGTTGCCGTGGATCGCCTCGGCGTGGATCCCGCCGCGGCTCAGCCGCTGCGCGACCTTGTCCGCCCCGTGCTTGGTGCGGGTGAAGACGAGGGCCCGGGCGACGTGCGGCGTGTGGAGGATGCGGTGCAGGAGCGCTTCCTTGTCATTCCGCTCGACGAACATCACGCGCTGCTCGATCAGCTCGACCGTGGAAGACTGCGGCGAGACTTCCACCCGCACCGGGTCCGTCAGCAGACTCTCCGCCAGCTCCGCCACGCGGGGCGGCAGCGTGGCCGAAAAGAACAGCGACTGCCGCTTCGTCGGCAGGCAGGCGATGATCCGCCGCAAGTCGGGGAGGAAGCCCATGTCGAGCATGCGGTCGGCTTCATCGAGGACGAAGTATTCGAGCCGGTCGAGGCGGATGTACCCCTGGTTGATCAGGTCCAGCAGCCGCCCGGGCGTGGCGACGAGCACATGGACCCCGCGGGTCATCGCGCGGACTTGCGGCGCCTGTCCGACGCCGCCGAAGATCACGGTCTGGCGGAACTTGAGGTGCCGGCCGTAGGTCGCGAAGCTCTCGCCGATCTGGGCGGCCAACTCGCGGGTGGGAGAGAGCACGAGCACGCGGGGGGCGTGAGGCGTCGCCGCCCGCTGCGTGGCGGCGATGCGCTGCAGCAGCGGCAGGGCGAACGCGGCGGTCTTGCCGGTCCCCGTCTGCGCGCAACCCAGCAGGTCGCGGCCCGCCAGCAGATGCGGGATCGCTTCCGCCTGGATGGGAGTCGGCGTGGTGTAGCCGCTCTCTTCGACCGCCCGCTGCAGGGGCTCCAGCAGATTCAGTTCGGAAAAGGACATCGGATTCAATTGCATTCCTTGAAGCAGAGTGGGCCACGGAAACGCCGTCGAGCGGATTGCTCGATGCGCGGCGTCCGCCGGCCGTGATTCGAAGTCCGCAAGCGCGCGACGGGGCGCAAGCGGCAGACCGGGAATCGGCTCGTGATCGAGCCGCCGGGCTTATCAACAGACACCTCTCGCGCCGTCGGGATGGTCGAGGCCATCGAAACAGCATCAACTCAAGCGGTTCGGCACGCGGAGCAAGAATGCTCCGGCCGAACGACCTTTCTCGAGCAATGCCGGACGGGGATCTGAGAGGCCGCGGGAAGAGAAGGTTCGGAGCGGCAGATCGGTCGGATCAATCGAGGCGGGATGCTTGGGTGCGCCGAACCGTGTCGAAGGACCGGCACACCTGGGACGCGGCCATTATAGCGGCTCGGCGGTCGGCGTCTATGGCGGACTGGAATTATCTCGCATCGCAAGGAAGCCGGCGCTTCCTCCTTCGCCGCGCAGCGGATAATCTGTCGGCATGAACGAACCCTCCGCGTCGAATCCGAACGGTTCGTCCGTGTGGCGGGGCCTCGCGCGGCGTCGGTTGTTGTTGCTGCCCGAGTCGCTGTGGTTTCTCGCCGTCAGCGTCGGCGATGTCGTACTGACGTATCTGCTGCTGGCGACGACTGGGCACGAGGACTCCCCCTTCCGCGTGGGGGAGAGCAACCCCGTCGCCGGGTACATCCTCGACCACTGGGGCGTCCGCCGGCTGATCTACTTCAAGTTCGCCACGGTGGCGCTCGTGATCGCGATCGCCGAGTTCGTGGAAGCGAAAAAGCCCAAGGTGGGGCACGCGATCCTGCGGTTCGGCACGCTCGTCGTCGGCTGCGTCGTCGTTTACAGTCTCATCCTCTGGTCGCTGTCGCGGCCCGTCTCGTGACCGTCCCTCAAAGCTTGTGACAGCGCTTCCAAGAACGCGGCTCCGTCATTCCCGCGCAGTGCTGCCCCCAGCGACGGCGGGGGCGGGAATCCAGCCCGTCGTCCGCGCCGCCGCTGGATGCCCGCCTTCGCGGGCATGACGCGCCGTCGCGAACTTGGAAGTACTGCGTGAAGAAATCGGCGCAAGTCAGTAGCGGACGCTGCCAGCGTCCGTGGAAACGCCGATGCTGGCAGCATCGGCTACGATTGATCTACACGCTCTCAGCCCCGACCACTCGCGGACACCACCGTCTGGATTCTTGCGAATTCAGCTATCACCATGATGCGCCGCCCGCCGCAGGAACTCGCCGCGACGCTTGCCGCTCACGGGCAGGAGCACGCGCTGCGGTTCTGGGACCAGCTCGACGAACGTCAGCGGCGGTCGCTCGTGGCGCAGCTCGCAGCGCTCGACCTGCCGTTGATCGACCGGCTGTATCGCGCGCAGCGCGTCCCGGCGCCAGCGGTTGAAAGCCCGGCGCAGCGCGCCCGCCGCGCCGAGCCGCCGGAACTCGTCTCGCTGGCCGAGCTGTCGGCCGCCGCGCCGCGGCGGCGGGAAGCGTCGCGCATCGGTGAAGAGCTGCTCGCGGGCGGCCGGATCGGCGTAGTCCTCGTCGCCGGCGGGCAAGGGACGCGGCTCGGCTTTCCGCACCCCAAGGGGATGTTTCCGATCGGCCCGGTCAGCGGCGCGACGCTGTTCGAGCTGCTCGCGCGGCAGGCGCTCGCCCGGTCCCGCCGGGCGCAGGCGGCCATCCCCTACTGCGTGATGACGAGCGACGCCACGCATGATGACACGGTCGCGTTCTTCGAAGCGCACGATCATTTCGGACTGCCGGCGGAGGACGTGTATTTCTTCCGCCAGGGGAACATGCCGGCCGTCGATGCGGAAACGGGCAGGCTGCTCCTCGCGGAGAAGCACTCGCTGTGCCTGAGCCCGGACGGCCACGGCGGAATGCTCGCGGCGCTCCGCGAAGCGGGGCTGCTCGATCTGCTCCGCCAGCGGGGCGTCGAGCACCTCTACTACCATCAAGTGGACAACCCGACGGCGATCGTCTGCGATCCGCAGTTCCTCGGGCTGCACGCGCTGGCGCGATCGCAACTTTCGACCAAGGTCGTCGCCAAGAAGTCCCCCGAGGAACGGATGGGGGTCGTCGTCCGGATCGACGGCCGCACCGAGATCATCGAGTACAGCGATCTCCCGGCGGACGTCGCGGCGGAGCGAAACGCCGACGGTACGCTCCGCATCGCCGCGGGAAACACGGCGATCCACGCGTTCGAGCGGGCCTTCCTCGAATCCCTGGCTGGCGACGGAGACGAGCTGCCGTTCCACGTCGCGCACAAGAAGGTTCCGCACCTCGACGACGCGGGGCGGCCGGTCGATCCCGCGGGGCCGAACGCCTTCAAGTTCGAGCGGTTCATCTTCGACGCGCTGCCGCGGGCCGCGCGGGCGCTCGCGGTCGAGGCGGACCGCGGCCGCGAGTTCCACCCCGTGAAGAACGCCTCGGGCGACGACTCGCCGGACACGGCGCGGGCCGCGTTGTCGCGCCTCCACCGCGGGTGGCTGCGGGCAGCCGGCTGCCGCGTGCCGGACGACGTGCCGGTCGAGATCGACCCGCTGTTCGCGCTCGGTGCCGAAGAGTTGCGGGAGAAGTTGCCGCTGGGCGGAACGTTCGACGCCCCGGTGCGCCTGGCCTGACCGAATCACCGGGGCACGGCGAAAGCGCGCCTTGGCCCCGGCTACCCGACGATCAGGCATCTTCCTTCCAATAGGCGCGGCGGTAATCGGCAATCCGCTGGAAGGCGGCCTTCGGCGCGCCCCTCGCGTCGACGAGGCCCGCGTGCGGGAACCGGTGCGGGGCGGCGTCGGAAAAGTTCGACCAGAAAATGCCCGCCACCGATTGCTTCGCCATCAGCAGCGGGAGATACAGGTCGATCCACGCCGCCTGCGCCGCCTCGCTCCACGGCTCCTTCCAGCAGTCCTGCTCGACCTCGATCGCCGCGTCGCCCCGCGGGTCGGGATCCGTTGCGGACGGAAAAGCGAGCACCACGTGTACGGGCACCCCGAGCAGGCTCCAGTGGTCGATGAGCTGCGAGAAATCGACCGGGTCGCGGCAGGCCGAGCCGTCGGGCCGATAGCCGATCGCGATCTCCAGTTCCACCCCGGCGAGCCCCACGCCGGAGCGGAGGAGCGCGTCGACGAACTGCAATGGCGAGAGGCGGTGCCTGCCGCGGCCGAGGTACTCTCCTCCCGGCTGGGCGACGCGGATCACGAGCTGGTTTTCCTCGTCGACCTGGCGGACCGCCTCGAGCGTTTTGGCGACGAGGGCGAGGCGGTTCTCTTCGGTGAGGCCCAGTCCGCCCCCGGTGTTGCCTGCCGCCGAGACGACCCAGTGCCGGATCCGGCCGACGTACCGGGAGACCGCCGTCTCGACGAAGTCGCACAGGAAGCTCTGCATGTTGTAGAAGTCGTGGCTCCAGCGCGCGAGCCACTCCGGGAGACCGTCCAGACCGAAATCGAGCAGCGGCCCGCCCGAGAGGACGAGCCGGTTCGAGAGGCCCCATTCCACCAGCGCGTCGAATGGTTCCCAGCGATAGTCCCCTTCCACCGGCTCGACGTCGTGCCAGCGAATCGGCACGGTCCCCGCCGTGAACAGCTCGAGAAACCGCTCGCCGAGCGCTCCGCCGACGAGTTCCGGTCCCAGCTCGCAGCCGAGCAGCGCCGGCAGCGTCGCCGAGCGCCGCCTCCGCGCCGCGAGACGCTGCTCGGCATACGTGCGGGCGAGCGCTTCGGCGGCTTCATAGGCGCGGACGAGCGCCCCCTGCGCGAGGCGGTCGGATTCCTCGGGCCGGCATTGACACGCGGCCGCCTGCGCGAACAGGCGGTACGCCTCGCGCTCCGCGGTCTGGAATGTGGCGGGGGTCCGCATTCCGGAAAGCTCCCACGCGCTCGCCTGATCCCGCAGCCGGGAGATCTTTCCGCGGGCCAATTCGAGCGCGAGCAAATACGGCTCGTCGCGCTCGGGCAGCGAAGTCGTGCTCGACAACGGCCGCCCGAATCCGGCCACCGGCCAGCTCACGTGCAGCCGGCCGCTGTCCGAAATCGACCGCTTGCAGGCCAGGAGGCCGTTGTCAAGCTCGACGCGCGTCGGATGAATCCGGCCGTCGGCCCCGCTGATGAATGCGCGTTCGGCCGCCGGCCGCTCGTCTCCCGCGATCGTGAAGCGCATCACCCCCATTCCGGCCAGTCTAGAGCGTGCCCCGTCGTTGTTCAAGAACGGGCCCGCTGTTACACTTCCCCCGCAAGGCCGGCAAAAGGTAGTCGGCAGTCGGGGTCGTTCAGCCGCGACCGACAGGGAGCGTGCCCCCTCAACTCTGAACCATCAACTCTCAACCATCAACTCCTCCCATGCCCGTTCCCGCGCTGTTGCAGAGCACCGTTCCCGGCGTGCCCGTTCGCCGTGGGAAAGTCCGCGACATCTATGAATTCGGGGACCGGCTCCTGTTCGTCGCGACCGACCGGATCAGCGCCTTCGACTGGGTGCTGCCCGAGGGCATTCCCGACAAGGGACGCGTCCTCACCGGCCTGAGCGAAATGTGGTTCGACCGGCTCGACACCCCGCACCACCTCCTGAGCATGGATCCCGCCGACCTGCCCCTGCCCGCGGGCGTCGATCTCGACGCGCTCCGCGGCCGCAGCATGGTCGTGCGAAAGACCGAGGTCGTGCCGATCGAATGCGTGGTCCGCGGCTATCTTTCCGGCTCCGGCTGGAAGGAATATCGGAAGTCGGGGACGGTGTGCGGGATCGCGCTCCCTGCCGGACTGCGGGAGAGCGACCGGCTCGCCGAGCCGATTTTCACCCCCGCCACCAAAGTGGACGACGGGCACGACGAGAACATCTCGTTCGAGCGGATGTGCGAGCTCGTCGGGGAGCGCCTGTCGCGCCGCCTGCGCGCGTTGAGCCTCGCCATCTATGAAACAGGTGCCGGGCATGCCCGCGCGCAGGGGATCCTCATTGCCGATACGAAGTTCGAGTTCGGCCGGCTCGGCGAGGAACTCATTCTGATCGACGAAGTTCTCACGCCCGACAGCTCGCGGTTCTGGCCGGTGGATGAATACGCGCCCGGCCGCGGGCAGCCGTCGTTCGACAAGCAGTTCGTCCGCGATTGGCTGGAGACGACGGCGTGGGACAAGAACAGCCCGCCGCCGTCGCTGCCGGACGAGATCGTGGCGAAGACCCGCGCGAAATACGTCGAAGCGTACCGCCGCCTCGTCGGTCAGGAATTCCCGTGGGGCTGACGCCCGCCGCGCGGATCCCTCTCAAGCCCGCGGGCAACGCCCCGCGGGATTGCCCGCGCCATCGCTTGCCGCCGCCCACAAAGTCTCGCGTACAGGGCGGCGCGTCGATTGAGGCCCCAATCCCCGCGGTCTATACTGAAATCCGCCGCGTTCTGCGGTAGAGATTCCTCTCTTGAGTTTCGTCACATCTTCGGCGGAGTCTGCGATGCGGATCGTGGAGGTCCTGCTGTGCGGGGGCCTTCTGGCGCTCGTCCCCTTGCTGCTGGTGTTCGGCCGCCGACGCTGGCCCGCATGGATCGCCTCGGGGGCGGCGCTGGCGGGCGCGCTCGTGGCCGGACATGCGTGGGCGCCGCCGCGCGACGAAGTCCGCGAGCAGTACCAGCCGCGGATCGTCGAAGAAGGGGGGTTCGTCTCCTCGCGCTCGTGCAAGAGCTGCCACCCCGGCGAGTTCGCGAGCTGGCATCGCACCTGGCACCGCACGATGACCCAATTCCCCTCGCCGGAAACGGTCGCGGGCGACTTCGATGGCCGGGAGCGAACTCACCGCAATCGCCGCTACGTCTTCGACCGCCGCGGGGACGAGTTCTGGGTGACGATGCCCGATCCCGGTTGGGAGGAGGCCGAGCAGCAGAAGGGGGTCGATCTCGATCTCGTCGAACATCCGCCGATCGTCGAGCGGAAGGTCCTGCTGACGACGGGATCCCATCGGATGCAGACGTACTGGGTGCGGGGAGATGGGGATTCCTACCTGGTTCAGGTCCCCTGGTTCTACCACATCGCCGAGCGGCGGTGGATCCCCGCGGAAGACACGTTCCTCACCCCGCCGGACGAGCCGCGGAGCTTCACCGTCTGGAACACGAACTGCATCCGCTGCCACGCGGTGAATCCGATTCCGGGCGAGGACCTGGCGGCGCAGCACATCCGCAGCCGCACCGTCGAGCTGGGGATCGCCTGCGAATCGTGCCACGGTCCCGCCGAGGAGCACATCCGCGCGCACTCGAACCCGCTGGGCCGCTATTCCCGGCGGCTGGCCGCGCGGGACGAGGCCGCGGGCGATCCCACGATCGTCCACCCGGCGAAGATCGCGCACGAGCGGTCGGCGGAGATCTGCGGGCAATGTCACAGCGTGTTCGCGGCGGCGTATCAGGCGTCGTCGATGCGGGACGGCTTTCGCTATCACGCGGGAGACGATATCTCCCGGTCGCGGAAGATGGTCCGCTACGGGACCGGCGACGAGGTCGCTCCCGAGGACCGGGAGAAGTACGTCTGGCTCGATCTCGATTACTACTTCTGGAAGGACGGGACCGCCCGCGCCGGAGGCGATGAATTCAACGGGCTGTTGGAAACGGCGTGCTATCAGCGGGGGACGATGTCCTGCCTGTCCTGCCACTCGATGCACGACAGCGACCCGCAGCAGCAGATCGCCGCGGGAATGACCGGCAATCAGGCCTGCCTGCAATGCCACGCGGAGATGCGCGACGCCGCCGCGCTCGCGGCGCACACGCATCATCCGGCCAGTTCCGCGGGAAGCCTGTGCTACGACTGCCACATGCCCCACACCTCGTACGCCCTTTACTCGGCCACCCGCAGCCACCGCATCGACAGCCCGAGCGTCGAACTCAGCGCGAAATTCGGCCGCCCGAACGCCTGCAACCTGTGCCACCTCGACCAGACGCTCGAATGGACCGGAGAAAAACTCGCGGAATGGTATGGACAGCCCGAGCCGGATTTGGACGACGAGCAACGCGAGACTTCGGCCGCCCTCCTCTGGCTGCTCCGCGGGGACGCCGCGCAGCGGATCATCGCCGCCTGGCACATGGGCTGGGCCCCGGCGCTGGAGGCATCCGGCCGCGAGTGGCCGGCGCCGTTCGTCGCCGAATTGCTCGACGACCCTTACTCGGCGGTGCGGTACGTCGCCGAAAAGTCGCTCCGCAAGCTGCCGGGACAGGAGGATCTGCGGTACGATTTCCTCGCGCCGCCCAGCGCGCGGCGGGCGGCGCGGGAACGGGCGATCTCCGCGTGGGAGAAGTCGGCGCGGCGCGGCGTGCCGGACGATCCGGCCCGCGTGCTGCTCGACCCCGAGGGAGCGGTGCTCCGCGAACGGATCGCCGACCTGCTGCACCGCCGCGACGACACCCCGATCGAGATTCGAGAATGAGCGTGGAGCGCGACCCCGCCAGCGAGCCGGATCCCCGTCGCCCGGCCGCGGCCACTTCGATACCGTGGGTCGCGGCGCTCGTCCGGCGGCACCTGGCGATCGGCTGGTGGGGGCTGCTCGTGTTCCTCACGCTGGGGATCGCGATCGAGGGGTTCCACGGGTTCAAGACTCGCTGGTATGCCGACGTGGGGAATGAACTGCGGCGGACGATGCTGCGGCTGGCGCACGCCCACGGGGGGATGCTGGCGATCGTCCACCTGTTGTTCGCGGGGACGCTCGGGCTGATGCGGAACGCGACGCCGCGGCGAATGGAATTGGCCTCGCGGTTCCTGACCGTGGCCCTCGTGCTGGTTCCCGGCGGATTTCTGTTAGGGGGGTTCTACCTGTATGAGACGGATCCCGGCCTGGGCGTGTTCCTGGTCCCGATCGGGGCGGCGTTCCTGTTCGCGGGCGTGCTGCTCACGGCGCTTGCGCAAAAAGCGAACAGCGAGCAGGGACCAGGGGACCGGGACGAAAGTCGGTGAGTCGGACCGACGGACCACAGCGCCCGGCGGCCCCGATGGCGATTTCGCGACCCTTCGCCCCCGTTGATCGTTTGGCCGGCCGCTGATACAGTGGGGGGCTCTGCGGTTCGATCGGTTCTCCGTTTGCGAAGGGAGCGGTGCGCGTGGGTGTGAAGAAGTCGGGCAAGGGACGTCGTAAGCTGGGGCGGAAGAAGCGGCGGAACCGGAGCAAGATCCGCCACCGCAAGGGTTGATCGGGACATCACACCTCCGCCCAGACGACGATCTCCACCGCCGCGTTCAGCGGCAGCGAGGCCATGCCGAGCGCCACGCGGGTGTGCCGGCCCGCCTCGCCGAAGGCGTCGACCAGCAATTGCGATGCGCCGTTGACGACGTGCGAGTGCCCGTCGAAGCCGGGGGCGCTGTTGACGTAGCCTTCCACGCGGACGATCCGCCGCACCGCGTCGAGGTCGCCGACGGCCGCCTTGATCTGAGCGAGCGCATTGAGCGCCGCGATCCGGGCCGCGTTGACGCCGTCGTCCACGTGCAACTGCTCTCCCACTCGCCCGCGGAAGACGACCTCCTTCCCCACGGTCGGCAACTGGCCGCTCGTGACCACGAGGTTTCCCGTGCGGAGCACGGGCACGTATGCCCCGACCGCCTCCGGCGCCGCCGGCAGCGGGTGCCCGAGTTGCTGCAGCTTCCGTTCGACGCGGCTGGTCATGGGTACTCTCCTGGCGGATCGGCCGGAACGTTTGCCGAAATCGGCGTGAATGGCGCCCGCGACGCATTGTCGCCGATCGGCCGCTCGACGACAATGTTTCAATCATCGTCGAGGGGAAGGCGACCTACCGCATCGACGTGGAATGACCGTCACTTCGCAACCCTCTCTCGCGCTGCACGCCGTCGCCCGCGGCGCGGGCGACCCGCTGCTGCTCGTGCACGGGTTCGGAGCGAGCACTTACAGTTGGAGGTTCCTGGTCGACGAGCTGGCGGAGAGGCATCGCGTCATCGCGATCGACCTGAAAGGCTTCGGAGACTCTCCGAAGCCGCTCGACGAGGGCTACACCCTCCGCCATCAGATCGCGCTCGTGGAAACATTCATCCTGGAGCATGACCTGCGGGACCTGACGCTCGTCGGCCACTCCTACGGCGGCGGCGTCTCCCTCTTGACCGCGCTCGAGCTGCAACGGCGGAAGGAGGACCGCCTCGCGCGGCTCGTGCTGATCGACAACGTCGCCTATCCGCAGGAGTTCCCGTTCTTCATCCGGGCGCTACGGACGCCGCTGTTGGGGCCGCTCGGGGCGAAGCTGCTGCCCGCGAAGGCGCAGGCGCGGAAGGTGCTCGAACTCTGCTATCACGACCCACGGCGGATCACCGAGGAGCAGGTGGAAAGCTATGCCGCGCCGCTGCGCACTCCCGCTGGGCGGCACGCGCTGATCGAGACCGCCCGCCGCGTTCTGCCTCCCGACATGGACGAGATCACCGCGGGCTACAAGGAACTGGACGTGCCGACGCTCCTCCTCTGGGGCCGGCACGACCGCGTCGTGCCGCTGTGGGTCGGCGAACGGCTGCACACGGAGCTGCCGAATTCGAAGCTGGCGATCATCGAAGACGCGGGGCACATCCCGCAGGAGGAGACGCCGGCGGAGACGCTGGCGGAGCTGCGGGAATGGTTGAGAGTCGAAGGTTGAGAGTCGAGAGCTGGCGCTGCGGGCCAGGATTCCAGCTTACGGCAACCACAGGAGTAGGGAATGATGGCGGCTCGTCGCGCGAGGGAGGCGCCGCTGTGGCTCAAGATCGCCTACACGTCGATGGTCTGCGTCATCGTGCCGGTCTACTGGCGCGATCACGGGCCGGCCAATTTCCTGTGGTTCTCCGACATCGCCCTGCTCGCGCTCGTCCCGGCGTTGTGGCTTGAAAATCGGCTGCTGGCGAGCATGATGGCCGTCGGCGTGACCGTGCCGGAGTCGGCGTGGCTGGTCGATTTCATCGCCGGCGGCCGATTGCTCGGCCTGGCGGCATACATGTTCGACGACGACATGCCGCTCCACCTGCGGGGACTGTCGCTGTTTCACGTGGTGCTGCTGCCGACCATTTTCTGGATGCTGGCCCGCTTCGGCTACGACCGCCGGGCCTTGTGGGCGCAGACGATCCTGGCGCTGGTCGTGCTGCCGCTGACGTACCTGGCGACCGACCGCGCGGGGGAGAACATCAACTGGGTGCACGGCTGGGGGACGGAGCCGCAGACGGCGCTGCCGCCGCTGGTGTATCTCGGCCTGATCATGGTCGGCCTGCCGCTGATCGTGTACGTTCCGACGCACCTGCTGTTGAAGTGGGTGTTCCCGGATGGGCGGTGATGATGGACGACAGCGAAATCATCGACGCGACCGCGGCCGGCGCGAGCGTCTGGAAGCGGCGGATCTGGGAGATCGTCGAGGTCGCGCGGCCGGGGGACCCGTTGAGCCGGGCGTTCGATTTCGCGATGCTGGCACTGATCTTCCTCAACGTGCTGGCGGTGGTTCTGGAGAGCGTGCGGTCGCTGCGCGAGGCGTGGGGACCATACTTCGCCGCTTTCGAAGCGCTGTCGGTCGCCGTGTTCACGCTGGAGTACGCGGCCCGGCTGTATGCCTGCGGCGTGTTGCCGCGGTTTCGCGGTGTGCGCGGCCGGCTGCGGTTCCTGCTGAGTCCGATGGCGCTCGTCGACCTGGCGGCGGTGCTGCCGTTCTATCTGCCGTTCGTGGGGGCCGACCTGCGGTTCATGCGGTCGCTGCGGCTGTTGCGCATTCTCCGCGTGGCGAAGCTCGGGCGGTACGTCCGGGCGTTGCACCTGTTCCGCGACGTCGTCCGGGCGCGGCGCGAGGAGCTGGTCCTCACGACGGCGTTGCTCGCCCTGCTCCTCGTGATGGCCGCCTGCCTGATGTACTCGTTCGAGAACGAAGCGCAGCCGGAAGTATTCAGCGACATTCCCAGCACGATGTGGTGGGCGGTGGTGACGCTGACGACGGTGGGCTACGGCGACATCTACCCGGTGACGCCGGCGGGAAAGCTGTGCGGGGCCGCCGTCGCCGTATTGGGGATCGCGTTCTTCGCCCTCCCGACCGGCATCCTCGGCTCCGGCTTCGTGGAGGAGATCCAGCGGCGGAAGGGGTCGCCCAAGTGCCCGCACTGCGGGAAAGCGCTATGAACGACGGCCGAAATTCCTTGGCTCGGATGGACTCGGCCGAAACATGTTGACATCAGAGATTCCAAAGGAAGGGGAATCCGAATCGCGGATGGCGAATTTGACACTTTCCTTGAACCAGGCGGATTGGCGACATGACCAGCAAGAGGCCGGATTACCGACTAATTGACGGCACGGAACTGAACGACTTAGTTATTGGGGTCTTCACCAGAATCCGTGGGTCGAAAGCGGTGTTCTTTCAGCTCCGCTCGGGCTCAGCGAACGG
>JBBDNU010000166.1:0-15639 GCA_040877365.1 Planctomycetales bacterium | reverse complement strand
CCGTGAAGCTCGCGAAGGACGGTCCGACTCAGGTCGCCCGCGCCAGCGGAACGAAGGATGAAGACGGAGAGCGCCGGCCGACCGTGGTGTTCCCGCAGGGGACCCAGGCGACGCTCGTGCTGGCCGACGGGACGACTCGGCCGGTCGATTCCCTTTCCGTGCGGGCGACGGAATACACGGTGGGAAAGAACGGTCCGGCCGCGATGCCGGCCGTTCTTCCTCCCAGCAGCGCCTACACGTACGCCGTCGAACTCTCCGCGGACGAGGCGCTCGCCGCCGGCGCGCGGGACGTGCGGTTCGAGAAGCCGGTCTATCACTACGTCGAAAACTTCCTCGAGTTTCCGGTGGGGATCGACGTGCCGACCGGCTACTACGACGACGAAAAAGGCGCGTGGATCCCGGCGGACAACGGGCGGATCATCAAGCTGCTGTCCGTGCAGGAGGGCCTCGCCATGCTGGATGTCGCCGGGGACGGCCAGCCGGCGGCGGCCGAAGCGCTCGAGCAGCTTGCCGTCACCGAGGAGGAGCGGCGGCAGTTGGCGACGCTGTACCAGCCGGGGCAATGCCTGTGGCGCGTGCCGATTCCGCACTTCAGCGTGTGGGACTGCAACTGGGGCTTCAGCCCTCCCGGAGACGCCGAGGACCCCGACGGCGACGCGGAGGGAGACGGCGATCCGCGCCCCTGTTACGAGACCGGCTCGATCATCGACATTCACAACCAGGCGCTGGGCGAATCGGTCGCCGTCAGCGGGACTCCGTTCCGGCTGCACTATCACAGCGACCGGGTTCCCGGCCGCACCGCGTCCCGCGCGCTCAAGATTCGCCTCACGGGCGCAACGCCCCCCGCGAGCCTCGAGCGCGTCGAGTTGGAAGTGCTCGTCGCCGGGCGCCGCTTCCACGAGGACAACCTCCCGGTCGCGCCGGACTCGTTCCACGAGTTCGTGTGGGACGGCCAGGATGCCTATGGGCAGGTCGTCCAGGGGGGGCAGCCGGCGACCGTGCGGATCGGCTATGTCTATAAGGGAGTCTACGAGGACGTGCCGCGGTTCGGCTACGGCGGCCGGGGCATCCCGATCACCGGCAGCCAGACGCGGCAGGAAGTGGCACTGTGGCGCGAATACCGAACGACGATCGGCGGCTGGGACGCCCGCGCCGCAGGCATCGGCGGCTGGACGCTCGACGTACACCACGCCTACGATCCGCTCGCCCGCGTCCTGTATCTGGGCGACGGACAGCGGCGCGGCATGGATCGCGGCGGCAGCGGCGCTCCCCAGCCGTTCAATCTCGCGATCGCCACGGTCGCCGGAGGCGGAACCGGCAACGACATCGGCGACGGCGGCCCGGCCGTCGCGGCGCGGCTGGACGACCCGGCCATGCAGCCCGGTGCGGGGATGGCCCGCAGCCGAATGCCGAGCGTTCCTACCTACGGCGTCGCCTCGGCCCCCGACGGCACGCTGTATCTGGCGGACGAGAACCATCGGATCCGCCGCATCGCTCCGGACGGCACGATCGCGACCGTCGCCGGCGGCGGGCGCAACGACGCCGCCAAAGGCGGCCCGGCGATCGAGGCGGGATTCGACATTCTCGCCGGTCTCGCCCTCGCTCCCGACGGGACGCTGTACGTTTCCGAGATGTTCAAGCATCGCGTGCTGAAGGTCGCGCCCGACGGGACGATCGGCGTCGCCGCCGGCACGAGTGATCGCGGCTTCCAGGGTGACGACGGCCCCGCCAACGCCGCCCTGTTGTATCATCCCTCCGGACTCGCCTGCGGTCCCGACGGCAGCCTGTACATCGCCGACCAGGAGAACCATCGCATCCGCCGCGTGTGGCCCGACGGCACGATCACCACCTTCGCCGGCAGCGGCAAACAGGGATACGCCGGCGACGGCGGACCGGCCACGGCGGCCGAACTCTATTGGCCGACCGGGCTGGCCCTCGGTCCCGACGGCAGCCTGTACTTCTCCGATCAGGGAAACTACGTCGTTCGCCGCATCGCTCCCAACGGGACCATCACGACCGTCGCGGGGACGAAGCAGGACGATTACAAGGGGGGATTCGCGGGGGACGGCGGCCCGGCGCTCGCCGCCACGCTCAACGATCCGACCGCGGTCGCGTTCGGTCCGGACGGCGCGCTCTACATCGCCGACACCAGGAACCACCGCATCCGCCGCGTCGGACCGGACGGCACGATCGCGACCTTCGCCGGCACGGCCGTGAAGAACGAGGGAACGGGAGGGTTCACCGGCGACGGCGGGCCCGCCGCGCAGGCGGAACTCAGCCAGCCGGCCGGACTGGCGTTCGGCCCGAATGGTGCTCTGCACGTGTACGAGTGCCCGTGGTACATCGCGGACGAGACGAATCGCTCCGTTCGCTCGGCGACGATCCGCCCGCGCCTCCGCCGCGTCGCCCCGCCAATGGCGGGATTCGGGGCGGACGAGATCGTGATTCCCGCCGACGACGGCCGCGCGGTGTATCGCTTCGACGGCTCGGGACGACACCTCGAAACGCTCGAACCCCTCACGAAGGCCATCATCCGGCGCTTCCATTACGACGAGGCGGGATGGCTGACCGGAATCGAGGACGGCGACGGCAACACGACGAAGATCGAACGCACTCCGCAAGGCGTCGCCGCCGCGATCGT
The DNA here is from genome assembly GCA_040877365.1 of Planctomycetales bacterium. GTDB lineage: Bacteria > Planctomycetota > Planctomycetia > Planctomycetales > Planctomycetaceae > JBBDNT01. The sequence continues at coordinate 12,998 of JBBDNU010000166.1, read as the reverse complement.
CGCTCCCTTCGGCCAGAAGACGCTCCTGAAGACGGATGATGGCGGCTTCCTCGCGGAGATCCAGGATCCGGCGGGCAGCGTCGATCGCTTCGCGTACGGCGACGGCGGATTGTTGACGAGCTACGCCGACGCCAACGGCCACACCGCCCGCTTCAGCTACGACCGGCTCGGGCGGCTCGTCCGCGACGAACATCCCGGCGGCGGCTTCACCGCGCTCGCTCGGACCGATGCCGCCCGCGGAACGACGCTCGGCGTCTCGACGAAGCACCAGCCGGCCGCCACCTATTCCGTCGAGTACGGCCCCGGCGGCGAGGAGATCCGCACCAATCAGTGCGGCTGCGGCACGGAGATCCGGGTGACGACCGCCCCCGACGACACGCGGACGATCGAATACACCGACGGCAGCGTGCTGACGCGCGCCCAGCAGCCGGACGCGCGGTGGGGCGCGGCCGTCCCGGTGCTGAAGAGCTTCACCCTCGCGACCCCGGGCGGCCGAAAGCTCGCGATCGCGCTGGACCAGGAAGTCGCGCTCGGCGATCCGGGCGATCCATTCAGCGTTCGCAGCGCCGTCGAGACATGGACGATCAATGGCCGCGAGCATCGCACCGAGTACGATGCGGCAAGCCGCGCGGTCGTGGTCCGCTCGCCCGCGGGTCGCGAACGCAAGGTCACGCTCGACGAGCGGGGCCGCGCCGTCCGCGCCGAAACGGCGGGGCTTCTGCCGCTGCGGATCGCTTACGATCCGAAAGGCCGAATCGCGGAGATCGCCGCGGGCGAAGGGGCGCAGGCCCGCACCGTCCGCATCGACTACGACGACGCCGGGCGGGCCGCGACGGTCAGCGACCCGCTCGGCCGAAAGTTCCAATTCGCTTACGATCCCGCGGGGCGATTGCTCGAGCAGATCCTGCCTGGCGATCGCAAGGTCTCCTTCCAATACGATCCCGCCGGCAATCCGGTGGCGATCGTTCCGCCGGGGCGGCCGGCGCACGCCTTCGCCTATGATGCGAACCATCTCACGGCCGCCTATTCGCCGCCCGGCACGGGAAACGACGACGCCACGCTGCGGTTCGAATACGACGCCAACCGCCGGCCCGTGCGAGTGAAGCATGCCGACGGCGCCAGCGTCGATTTCCTGTTCGACGAGGGGGGCCGGCTGAAGTCGATCGCCGACCCCGCCGGAAGCGTCGCCTTCGCGATCGACCCTGCCACCGGCCGACTCGAGTCGGCCGCGGCGAGCGACGGCAACTCCCTCGCCTATCTCTACGACGGTCCTCTCGTCACCGAAGCCCGCTGGGAAGGCGCGGTCAACGGCCGCGTCGCGCGCCAGTACGACGATGACCTGCGGCTGATCGAACTGGCCGTCAACGACGGCCCCAAGACGCGCTTCCAGTACGACGCCGACGGACTGCTGACGAAAGCGGGCGACCTGACGCTTGAACGCGATTCGGCAAACGGCATGCTCCGAGGAACGAAGCTCGGCAACGTCACCACCGCGCACGGCTACGACGGCTTCGGCGAAATCGAGGAGTTCCGCGCCGCCTTCCAGGGCAAGGATCTGCTCGCCCTCCGGTACGAGCGCGATCTCCTCGGCCGCATCGTCAAGGTCACGGAGACCATCGCGGACGAAACGCACGCGCGCGAATACCGCTACGACGCCGCCGGCCGCCTTGCGGAAGTCCTCGAAGACGGCCGACCGACCGCTCGTTACGAGTACGACGCGAACGGCAATCGCCTGAAGTCGGCGGCAGCCGATGGAACGGAGACCGCGGCCACCTACGACGTGCAGGACCGTCTCGTGAGGCACGGCGCCGCGACGTTCCGCTACACCGCGAGCGGCCATCTGGCGGAGACGGCGAACGCCGGGAGGAAGACGTCGTTCGAGTACGATCTGCGCGGCAATCTCCGCTCGGTCGCCCTCGCCGATGGAACGAAGGTCGAATACGTGCTCGACCCCGGCGGCCGGCGGATCGGCCGCAAGGTCGGCGGGAAGCTCGTGCAGGGGCTGCTATATCTCGACCGGCTCAGGCCCGTCGCCGAGCTTGACGGCGACGGCAAGCTCGCGGGCCGGTTCGTCTATGCCGACTCGGTCAATGTCCCGGAGTACATCGAGCGCGACGGGCGAAAGTTCCGCATCATCGCCGACCATCTCGGCAGTCCCCGGCTGATCGTGGACGCCGCCAGCGGAGAGGTCGCGCAGCGGATCGACTACGACGCGTTCGGCAACGTCCTCGCGGATACGCAGCCCGGCTTTCAGCCGTTCGGCTTCGCCGGCGGCCTGTACGACCCGCAGACCGGCTTGGTGCGGTTCGGGCATCGCGATTACGACCCGGCGACCGGCCGCTGGACGGCGAAGGACCCGCTCGGTTTCGCCGCCGGAGACACGAACCTGTTCGTCTACGTGGGCAACGATCCGCTGAATTGGTACGACCCATTTGGTAATGACTCGAACCCTCTCGGACCGTTACCCGTTCAGGACAGTTCGATTGGAAACATAGCCACAGGAACCATCATCGCCGGAACTGGCGTCGCCATCGGAGGTGCCGGAGGGAACATTATTGGACCTGCCATTTTGCACGAGATTGGAGGTGTGGTTGCGGGACAATACGTCGCCGCCGGTGCTGGAAGCGGCATCCTCGCGCCGACTGTTCCGCTACATACTGCGACAGCATTCGGATTCACGTCTTCCATCGGCGTTGGTTTTGCCGCAGTCGGAGGAGTGTTGATCGGAACCGGACTCGATCAGGGAATCACCTATTGGCGAGGCGAGTCCATGGGAGAAAGTTTTGCCGACTTTGATCCCAGCAATTTGCCCGACTTGCCATTTCTCCCCAATCCGTTCCCGCCGGGGGGATCGATGGGCGAATGGTGGCGCTGCCTGTGGCCGGGCGCGTCCGGCTGCTCGGGATGCCCGTGAGGTGAACGGAGTCGGACGGGGCGACGATCGACCGGCGTTTCGTCTTTTCGGGGAGCAGATGACGATGAGGACCGCATTCATCCTTTCAGTGGCCGCGCCGGCGATCGCGGTCTCGGCCAGCTTGTTCGGCCAAAGTCCGAAGGAAGCGGGCTCTCTTTCCATCCAGCTTCCCCAGGAGCTCCTCGACGCGGGCTGGTCGGCGCGATCGGTGGTGCGGCCGGCCACGCCCGATTCCGAGGCGACTCGGCCCCAATCCCCCGGCCAAGGGGCGGCTCAGCGAATCGTCATGGAGAACAGGTCGCTCAGCCGCGACGTGACCCTCAAGGACGGCTCCCGAAAGCCGGTGCACGCGGAGATCACGCTGGCGGTTTATCCGCACGATCGAATGGGCGAACTGTTGCCGGCCTGGGAGGCGGCTTATCAAACCAGGTTGAAAGCCTACCACGCACTCCTGAAGGATCGCCCCGAGACGGCGCTGGCTCCGCCTCGGAGTCCCGACAGCTTTCTGTTCTGGCAGACGCGCGAGCACGCGCTGTTGCTGTTCGAAGACGAGGTTGGCTTTCCGGAAAGTGCGCGGGTGAAGTCGGCGGTCAAACGACGATTAGTCGGCCGGTGAACGCGGCGCGTCCCATTCACTCCGGCAGGGTCCACACGCGGACCGTCTTATCGTGCCCGGCGGAGACGGCCTGTTTTCCGTCGGGGGTGAACAGCACCGCCCGCACGTCGGCGCGGGGGCCGACGCGGGGATCGGTCTCGATGACCTGGTGCCCTTCGAAGCGGTGCAGCTCCTTTCCGGTTTCGACGTCCCACAGGCGGATCGTGCCGTCCACGCTCCCCGAAAGAGCCTTCCGGCCGTCGATTGAGAACGCCACGCACCATACGAGTTCCTGGTGCCCCTCGAAGCGGCGGAGTTCGCGGCCGGTCTCGACGTCCCACAGCCGCAGCGCCGTGTCGAGACCCCCCTTGACGAAGTTCCCGCCGCCGGTCAGCAGCCGTTTGCCGTCCGGCGAGAACGCCGCGCCGCGGATCATGGCCCGAGGGCCGGTCAGACGGCGGAGTTCCTTTCCCGTTTCGACGTCCCACAACCGGCCGCCGGCATCGGGAGGAGGCGCGCCCGTGAACAGCAGCCGGCCATCGGCACTGACCGCGACCCCCTGGCCCGAGTGCTGTCGCCCGCCGATCCGCCGCAGCTCCTTTCCGCCCTCGAGGTCCCACACTCGGACTGCGAAATCCGGATCGCCCGACACCGAGATCGCCTGACGACCCTCGGCCAGGAATCGAACCGACCAGACGGGGGCCGCGTGCCCCTCCAGCTTGAGGAGTTGTTCTTTCCGGTCGAGATCCCACAACCGCAACGAGCGGTCGTTGCCGACGACGAACCGGCCGTTCTGAAACTCGCCGCCGCTGCCGGACAGCGCGCGGCGGCCGTCCGGCGAAATCGCCAAGTCGAGCACGAAGTTCGCGTGGTCCCGGAAGGCGTGGACTTCCTTTCCGGCTGCGAGGTCCCACACCCGCACCGTTTTGTCGTCGCTGCCGGAGACGAGCCGTTTTCCGTCGGCGGAGAGGGCCAGACAGGTGACCTTGTCCCCGTGCCCCTCCAGAACACGGAACTCGCCGGGCTGTTCGCCGCCGGCCGCTTCCACCGCGTGCGCGCTCATGATTCCGATGACGGCGGCGATCGCGATGCCGCAGGTCCTCGGCGCAACATTGTTGGACATGCCCCGACTCCTGATGGCGTGGGAGGACGATTACGACTTCTCTTTCACCAACTGCTGCCGGCAGAACTCGATGTTGTTCTTGAGCACTCCGTTGCTCGGGAATTGCAGCAGGGCTTTCTCGTAAACTGCGATCGCGGCCGGCCAGTCCTTCGCGTCCATGTAGGTCTTGGCCCACTGGTACCAGGTGGCGACCGCGTTCTGCTCCAAGCGGCGTTCCCCGGGAAATTTCTCCAGCCCCTTGGCGTAGACGTCCACGGCGGCCTGCCATTCCTGCTTTGCGCGGTGCGCGCCGGCCCAAGTGTCGTACACGCCTCCGGCGACCTGCGCGAGTTCGGCGTCATCCTTCAGCAGGTTCTTGCCGGCTTCCGCGGCGGCGAGCGCCTCGTCGTACTTCGCGTTGCCGGCCAAATCCTGCACCACCCGCCGCACGTGCGCGCCGGCCACGTCGCGAACGCCGTCGATGGTGGAGAACCGCTCGACCTGCTTCACGAGGACCGCGGTCGCGGCCTCGACGCCCTCTTTGGCGTAAACGTCCTTGCCCCACTCCTGGACGAAGAACTTGATGTTGTTTTCCGCGCGCCGCGTGTCGGTGAGTTGCCCGAGGGCCTTTTCATAGACGTCCACCGCATTCGGCCAGTCCTTAGCTCTACTGTACGATGCGGCCCAGTCGTCCCACGTCGCCAGCAGGTTGTTCTCCAGGTGCTTGTCGCCAGGGAACCGGGTCAGGCTGCTGGTGTAGACGTCGATCGCTTCCTGCCACTTCTTGGCCGCCGTCAGGCCCCGCGTCCAGCCGTCGTAGACCGCCCGCGAGAGGTCGCGCGTCAACTCGCCATCGTCGAGCAGTTTGCCTTCCCGCTCGGCGGCGGCGAGGGCCTCGTCGTACCGCTGCTTGCCGATCAGCTCCTGCACGACGCGCTGGCAATGGCTTTTCGCCGTCTGCCGGACGGCGGGCATCTGCGGGAACCGCTGCAGCACCTCCGCGACGACCTGTTCCCCGGCGGCGACTCCGTCCTTCTCATGGGCCGACCTGGCCCACTCCTGCACCACATAGGCGACGTGCCTGGGGAACTGATCGTCCGCCGGCGCTGCCTGGACGCCCTTTTCCAGAACGTCCAGGGCTTCGCGGAAACGCGCCTTCTTCTGCTCGCTCTGTGCCCAGCGGTGGTAGAGATTGCGGCCCCACTCGGCGAGTTCCTCGCGCGGCCCCTCTTCCAGCTTGTCCAGGCCCGGCTCGACGACCGCCAAGGCCTTGTTCCACTCTCCCGCCTTGACATGCTCCTCGCCGGGCCGGATGAACACCCAGGACTGCATCCGGGCGAAGCCCCCGCCCGGGATCGCCTCTTCGGCGCGGCGGAGCACGGCGAGCGCCTCGTCGCTCTGGCCGGCGTCGATCAGCGCATTCGCCCAGCCGAGCCAGACCGCCTTGTGGTTGTTCACCAGCGTGGCGTCCTCCGGGGCGAGGGCGAGCCCCGTGCCGACGACGTTCAGCGCTTCCTCGAACTTCTTCTCCCGCGAGAGTTCGACGCCCCAGTTCGCCAGCACCGCCAGCGCGTTCTTGACGGCCGAATCGAACTCGCGGTCGAGACTCATGGCGCGGAAGTACGCCAGAAGCGCCTCGTGGTACCGCTTCTCGGCGGTCAGTTCCACGCCGTGGTTGTAGTAGATGATCGCGACCAATCCCGCCTCGCCGATTTCACGCCGCTGGTCGCGGTGCCGGTCGGGGATGTAGGCGAAGCCGGTCAGCCGGGTGAACTCGTCCTGAGCGGCCCGGTCTCGCGCAGGATTGAACCCGCCGGCCGTCGTCGTCTCCACGTCGGCGTGCCGGATCCCGTCGTACAGAATCGAGAAAGCATGGTCGGGCACCTCGATGCCGCGCGCGTCGAGATCCAGCCGCCGTCCGAGAATGTTGTACAACGCCGCGGACGAGACGCAGTTGAACGTCCCCTCGTCCAGGATCGTCGAGACGTTGGTCTGCTTCGCGACGTAACCCTTCGCCAGCGGGCCGGAGTGCAGGTGCTTCAGCAGCGCCTGTCCCCGGTCGAACGGCGTTCTGGCGGCGGCCACGGCCTGGCGGGCTCCCGCTTCGATCTCGTCCAGGCCCGCCAGGTATTTCTTCCGCCGGTCGGCCTCGGGCACGCCCGAGGCCATCAACGCCGCCTCCGCGAACGACCACCGCTCCAACTTGCCGTCCTGGGCGTCGTCGAACAGGTCGGCTTCGTCCCGAGAAATCTCCAGCTTCAGCGCGGAGTTCTTCTCCAGCCGTTGCAGCACGTCGAACGCCCTGGCCGGCGATTCGTTGAACTTGTATCGCGAGACCGGCGGACCGACATGGCCCAGGACGCCGACGTCGCCGATCGCCATCCGGACCGACTTCGCGGCCGGCGTGAACCGCAACATCACCCATTTGGCCCCGATCGGCTTGAAATCGAACTCCCCAGGCTTCGTCGCCGGGCGCAGCGCCTCGCTGCGCACCGACTGGAATCCCGCGTGCGGGGAGACGAGCGACACCAGCAGCTCGATCCGTTCCGGCGGCGCGGCGTCCCGGCCGGCGGGAACGGCGACCACCAGCCGCTCCAACGTCACCATCCCGCCGCCGAAGCCGTAAACGATCGAGAGCGGTTCTCCGTCGGCCACGTCCAGGACCAACGGCAGGGAGGGATCGCCGTCGGTCAGCGCCTTCAGATCCCCGGCCGTTCCGCCGGGGAGGCTCGTCCGCTCCACCGCCGCGGCCGGAAGCTGCAACAGGTTGACGGTCTTCTCATCGCCGAGGGCCGCCCGCGTGGAGCACCACGCCACGACCAGCACGATCAGGAAGGAAAGCCTCGCGCACATGGCACGTTCTCCTGCGCTGTGGACGCCACGTCCTCCAGGAACTCGAGCCTCCGCTCGTCGCCGCCTGCTCGAGCGAAAGCGACTCGACCGCACGGCTGCGCTTCCACGGCGTCGGGCAATGGGCGCTCGCCCCGCGAACCATTCTAGCAACCGGCTTGCAGGTAGCGATCCATCCGCCCGAGCGCCTTCCGAGCGCCGATCGAGATCGGCGTTCCGCCGGCCGGCCCTCCAGAACTGCATTCACATGTTCCGTAAGGTCAATAAAGAAAGGGCCTTGCGAAATCTCGCAAGACCCCTTCAGTGGAGGCGGCGGGAATCGAATGCGAACACGGCGATTCGCAACGCGTTTTGGAGCACGCAGTTGCGACTGACGCTCAGCCGGTGTCAGCACATTGTCAGCAACAACCGTGCAGCCGCTGTCTCGACCTGTCACAGCATGACGCCAGGCTTGTTCGCTTGATCGACGCGTGGCCCACTCTCCCCGAGCCGATCCGTCGCGCAGTGGAGGCACTGTGCCTCGAACCCGCGTCGTGAGGACAGTCTCGGAAACCAAGTGTCTGTGGTGCAATTTTCTGCGGAAAGTGAGGGACGCGCAGAACCCTATCTCCGCGTGCGGGATCGTCGATGGGGTGGCTCGCGGACTTGCGATTGTGGCGCCTCCGTCAAGGAGCCTTCCTGGCGGACTCCTCCTTGACGTTCGCCGCGAGGACGGATGTGACCGCGAGCCAGTCTGCGGTCGATTTATTCTTTCCTCCTTTCATCCATGCCGAAATTCATTCCTGAATGGTGCATCTGCACTGATCCCGATCTGGAGAACGCGGTGTTCCTTTCCGACGGCTGCTGCCCCTGCGGCCTCGAGAAGCACCACTATCACTGCCCGCGCTGCGGGGGCATATTGCAGATCGGGTAATCCGCTGCCGCCCGGCTCATTTACTCACTTCCTCTCTTCCGCATGCCCACATTCCGAATTTCCACATGGGAAACCGAATACAAGAACGCGTACATCGACGTCCGAACCGACCACGAGGCCAAGACGATTGCTCTGGAGTCCCTGCGCGGCGAACGAGCCGATGTCGACTGGGATCTTTTCGACTACGAGCTCGGCGACATCGAGGTGATCGAAGTTGCGTAGAAATCCGGCGGCATCCGCTGTTCCGCGACAAGAACAGCCGCCTTCCCGAAGGAAGGCGGCAGGCCCGATCGTCACGTCGTCCTCCCGCTCATCTGATGGACGTGCCGGGGCGGATTGCGACCGACGATGATCCGCTTGATGTGCGGAGCGTAGGCTTCGCGGCTTTGCGCGTGTTCCGCGCGGGACATCCCCTTGACCGAGGTGTCCTGCATGATCCAGATGAATTCGCAGCCGTCGTCGATCAGGCAGAACACGGCCAGCGACGCGAACATGTCCGGGGTGAGCATGATCGAAGCGACGCTCTTTCCGCCGCCGGAGTTCCAGTTCTCGTGGCACTCCAGCTTGCAGTCGAACAGGGCTTCGATGATCCGCTGGCCCCGCTCCGTCAGGTCGCACAGGTAGCGGAACATGTACCCGCAACTCTCCGCCGTCAGCAGATCGACGCCGAACGGCTCCAGGTCTCGCCAGCACCGAATGGCTTGCATGCGTCTCTCTCCCGTGGTGAAAGGATCGGACCAGAGGGAGCTTGCAGGAATCGCGCGGGCGGCGCAATCGGGTCGCGTGTGCAACCCGCGTCGATCGTCTCGACGCTGCCGCGGACCGCATGTACGATGCTCACCGATGAAGGCTCCGCCATTCGCCAGAGTGCTCACCACCCTCAATCTCAAGGGGGGCGTCGGCAAGACGCACTCGACCTGGCTGCTGTCGGCCGTCGCTCAGGAACGGGAACTGCGCACCCTGCTCGTCGACATGGACACGCAGGGGAATCTCACGTCGTCCTTCCTGACGGCGGAATCTGCGGTCCCCGGCGTCGAACTCCTGTTCGATCCCGCCGCCGATGGTGACGTGCACGAACTCATTCGCCGCACGCCGTTCTCGCACATCGATCTGATTCCCTCCGGGCCGGCGCTCGCCCGGTTCGATCTTTCCGATCAGTCCGCATGGGAACGGGCCGATCTGCAATTCTCGCTCTTGGATGCGGTCGCGGATCTCCGCGGCAGCTATGACCTGATTCTCTTCGACTGTCCACCGCGATTGTCGCTGGTGAGCTTCGCCGCCTTGTGCGCCTCCGACGGCGTGATGATTCCGCTGGAAGCGGCCGACTGGGGCGCGCAGGGGATCCTGCAAGTGGCTCAGGCGGTCGAGTACGTCCGCAGCCGCTATAACCCGCCGCTGCAGCTCGTCGGGTATCTCGTGTCGCGATTCAAGCGGGCGCGGGCGTATCAGAACAGTTATCTCGCCCAACTCCGCCGGCATTTCGGGGCGGAGGCTTTTGACACGGTGATCCCCGATCTGGCACAGTTCGAGAAGAGTGTCACCGACCGCCTCCCCATCACCCTCCATGCGCCCCGCAGCGAAGAGTCCGACATCGCCCGGCGATACTTCGACGAAGTCCTCGCCCGCACGGCCCGGCACGCCGGCCGCCGCGACCGCAGCCGCCGACCGCGCGTTCTCGACGCCGCAGCCGCTGGGGCTGCATGACGGAACGCAACCGGCATCCGCCGCGATGGAAGGCCGCCGCCGGTTGAGCGGCGCGTTCCTGATCGAGATCGAGCGCATCGAACCGGATCCGTTGCAGCCCCGGAAGAAGATCGATCCCACGCATCTGCAGGAACTCGCGCAGTCGATCCGGCAACTGGGGGTGCTGCAACCGATCACCGTGCGGTTCGTCGAGGAGACGCAGAAGTATCGGATCATCACCGGAGAATGCCGCTACACGGCGTCCCGGAAGGCCGGGCTTTCCGAACTTCCCTGTTGGGTCAAATCGCCGAAGGCCGACGAAGTGCTCCTGGAACAGATCGTCGAGAACTGGCAGCGCAGCGACCTCAATCCGTTCGAACTGGCCGACTCCCTGGCCATCCTGCGGGACGCCAACGGCCTCTCGCAGAAGGAACTGGCGGATCGGACGGGCAAGTCGGCGGGCGAAGTCTCCAAGTTGCTCACGCTGCTGGATCTCTCGCCCGAGGTCCAGAAGGTCGCTCGCGACGATTCGAGCGGGCGGATCACCAAACGTCACCTGTACTCCATCGCCCGGCTGCCGGTGCCGCAGCAGACACGGGTGCTCGGTCGCGTGCAGCAGAACGGACTCTCCGCCATCGACACGGAGAAGGTGGTCGCCCGCATGGTCGAGGAACGCGATCAGCCGCGAACGCGGGGGGCGCCGGTCATGTGCCGCCGGTTCGTGACGAAGAATGCGACGGTCGTGTTCACGTATCGGAAACGTGACGTCAGCGATACCGACCTGCTGATGACGCTCCGCGAGGTGACGAAGCAGATCGTCGAGCGGTCAGGGAACTCGGCCGACTTCGACTGAACATTCTCGCTGCCCACGATGAACGGCCTTCAAGAGGCGAGTTCTCTGCTAACAACCGCAACTCCCCGTCACGTCGCGATTCGCGCGGGCGTCTCGGCCAAGACTCCGGCTTGAGGAGAGGAACCACGCGCTCGACGCCGAAGTCATCGAGGTATCACAGGGACAAAGACATGAACCATAACGTGGAGGAGGCAACCGCTGATCAAGACCTGCCCGAAGACTTCACCAGCGCGTGGGCCTCGGCGCTGTTAGACCTGCATGAAATGAATCGGCGGGTAGCGAAGCCAGCAGAGTCGTCCGCAACCGCGCATCCCGGAGACGAAGATTGTCAGCCAGACGGATGAGCGAGCTGCAGGCGCGACGGATCGAACGCTCCGGTTCAGCGCCGCGCAGCGGACCGTCCGCTGCAACCGGTTGTGGGCCGAGCTATCACTACGTCACCCAGCCTGCGGCAAAGTGCTTCGAACAGTCAGGCGAAGCGTGTGGCGTGGCGTCGGGGGGCTGTCGATCTCGTCCATAATGCCGCCGTCCTTGGTCACTTGTTTCGATGCTGGCATCCGTACCTTCTGCCCTTCTGTCAGGCGAATCCAATCTGGGTTGTCCGAGCCGTATCGAGAGCTTGCCAGAGCAACGAGCAGGAAGTCGGCAAAGGGCGAGAACATGGGCCAAGCTCTCCTCTCCTCCATCGCATCGTACAGCGCTTTGAGGTGTGGAGGGCCATTGTTGGCAACCGACAAGACCAGATCAAGCGCCGAAAGCCGAAGTGCAGGCTGTGTATGCCGCCACGCACGCGCTTTGCCTTCGACGTCCGTAAACCCTTCGGATCGGGAACTCCAGGCACTGAGCGGCCATGGAGCAAGTCCGATCTCGATCAACTCATCCACTAACGGGTGCATCTGGTGCCAATAGGGATGCACGCTGGTCCCGGCTGCCTCGTAGGCCCTCAGTATCTTAGCGTCATCATCTTGGAAAGCCGTCGAGGGAGGGTTGTACCAGAGATAAAACACAGAGTTGTAAACGCCGAAGCGCTGCCGTAGTGCCTCCAGGAATTCGGCCTGCTTCCGATCGAAGTGCCTGTAGTCGGAATTAAGTCGGTACTCCCGCATGCTGCCGCTGCCGATGAGCCGTTTCGCCTGCACCAGAATACCGCGCCGGGAATGACCCAACACTGGGTGGTTCACCGTAAGTACGATTCCTAAATCTGCACCCGAGTACCTAGACTCGACATGTTTGGAGTGCTCGTGAGTCTCAAATTCTACATCGACCGTAACGCCGGCGTCAGATGCCTCAAGGTCGCTCTTTGCCTGGGACAGGGGATAGCGCAACACATGGAGGGAGGTCGTGTTGGCATCCAGAAGTTCGCATAGGAGGAACGTCAGGTTCTCCTCTCCCGGGGACGAACCTTGTACCATCCGGGCCGATACAGCAGTGGATACCCCGTCAAGGAATCTCCAGAGGACACCTGCCTCGTAGCCTCCCAGGGTCAAGAACATTCGACTCATGGCGTGCGTTCCTTTGTGGATTCGTCGGCCAAACGACCGGGGTGATCAGGCGGCCGGAAGCGAGACAGACAGGCCTGAAACCTCAGCTACCCGCCGCTTTGGTCCATTTCTTTGCGCTCTTTTGTCCACTCGGCCCCCAGTTGACGGTTGAGGTACGTCATCATGCGGCCAGCCAGCGCGATGTACTCTCGTGCCTCGCAGGCACTAACGATGTCGGGGCCACCGTGGGCCGCGATATTTCGTATTTGCCGCAGCTTGTCGAGTATGGCGGCATGTTCCGGGTCGATCAATTGGTTCCGTTTGAGGCGTGATCCTAAAGCACGGTAAGGCCCTGGAACATGAACACCATTCTTCTCTAGCAATCTTTGGCAAAGGCTTTCGACATCAGCCCAAGCAGACATGACCTCCGCCGCCGGCGCATATAGTCCCTTGCCTTCGAGCTTCTCCGTTTCAGCGGCCGGTTCATCGGCGGTGACCGTCCCTTCGAGTGCGACGAAGTCCGCCTTGATATCGGCAATCGCCTTCGAGAATGTGGCTCTCCGCGAAGCCTGTTGAAGGCGTGCGGTATCCCCCAACATCTGGTGGT
>JBBDNU010000165.1:0-2832 GCA_040877365.1 Planctomycetales bacterium | reverse complement strand
TCGAATTTGCATCGCGCCAACACGAGGACGCCGAGATTCGGATTCGGCCCCAGCGACTCGAGTCCGTCCCCACTCAATCGGGATTCGTAGATATGGATCTCATTCGCCCCCCGAAACCCCCGGCCGCGCAGCAACTCGGCGTCGCCGAACCATTCCCCCTGAATCCCCACGGTGGTGATTTGCCCGAACATCCGGTTGTGGCGGTCGCCGCAGACCTTTGCGAGTGCCTCGTCCAGCCACTCCGGAAAGGTCGTCTCGAACTCGACTAAGTTGCCGTGGGCCTCGATCTCGTCGATGAGCTGCGCCTGCTCGAAACGCGGGACGAGCAGTACGGCGAACACGACAGTAAGACCGACGACCACCGTCCCGGCGATCGCCCACGTGAGTCGCGACGACTTGCGATCTTGTTCCACCATGTCCGCATTGTGCCGACATTCAGGCCGCCGTGCCATCCGACGCGGCCGTCCGATCAAGGCGGGCGGGGCCGACCCATTCCGGTCGATCGAAGAAATCGCCGGGCCGCTCGAACTGAACGAAGTTCGGTCGAACTGACCCACTACCCGGAGAAACGGAGATCGCGTCCGCAAGTCGGACCGTGCCGCCTCCGACTGCTGCAGCTCAGCAGCAATCGGTCGCTCCGCAGCAATCGGCGATCGGAAGCTCCGCGTCGCGGCGGGGGCCTGCCTGCCCCTTGTCGGCGCGGAGCGTGAGGCTGCGGAACTCGGTCCCCTCGACGACCGCCCACGGCTTGGCCTGCCGCGCGACGATCTCGGTGCCGTGGAAACCGGCCTCCTCGAAGGCGGCCAGGAGGCGGTCCTGGCGGAACGCGCCGCTGATGCACCCGCTCCACAGGTGCGGGTCGTTCCGCAACGCGTCCGGCACGTCCTGGTCCGAGACGATGTCGCTGACGACGGCCCGGCCGCCCGTTTTCAGCACGCGGTGCATCTCGGCGAACAACCGCCGGCGGTCCGACTGCCGCACGAGGTTCAGCACGCAGTTCGAGACGATCACGTCGATCGAGCCGTCCGCCACGAGGGGCGCTTCGCGGCGGAGCATCTCGGCGTGCGATTCGGCGCGGAGCCAGTCGGCGCTCGAACGGACCGGGCATTCGGCGAGATGCGCGTCGAACAAATCGAGGTCGAGCTGCAGGTCCTGGATCTTCCCCTTGCGGAACTCGACGTTGCGATAGCCCAGCCGGCGGCCGACTTCATCCTGATGCCGGCGGGCGAGCGCGAGCATTTCATCGTTGGCGTCGATGCCGATCACTCGGCCGCGCGGCCCGACGACCTTCGCGGCGATATAGCAGATTTTCCCGCCGCCGCTCCCGAGGTCGAGCACGGTTTCCCCCTCGGCGACGAAGCGGGAGGGGTCGCCGCAGCCGTAGTCGCGCTCGAGGATCTCCCGCGGGACGTGGGCGAGCGACTCGGGGCGATAGTCGACGGGGCAGCACAGGGCGGGTTCGTGCGCCCGCGCCGCGGCGCTGTAGCGGGCGCGGACCGCTTCTTCGACGTCGATCGATGGTTCCGAGCCGGCGGCGATGCTCTCCAATTCGATATCTCCTCGCGCGATGGATCAAGTGGTCCGGAATGCCGAAGGCTTCAGGGCCTTGTCGGTGGCGTGGCCGTTCTTCACCACGGGTTCCACCAATGACGACAGGTCTCGGCATTCTACCACCGCTGCGCTGCAAGCCGAAGGCTCGCCTGCTATTCTCAAGGGTGCCCGTCCGCGGGGCCGTTCGCTCCACGCGTGTATTGCTCATCTCGCTTCGAAGCGGCTGGAAACGAAATTCATGGATCTGCCAGTCTGCCCGGCGTGCGGCCAGTCCGTGCTCGACGACGACGCGAGCGAATGCCCCTTCTGCGGGGCGTCGATGTCCGGCAAACCGGGGGCGGCGAAGCCCGCCGGTGGAACATCAGCCGCTGCTCCCCCTTCGAAGTCCGCTCCGGCGGCCGCATCGGGAAAGGCGTCCGCGGGAACGAAGCCGGCGGCCGCGGGCAAGCACGTGGCGCGATCCGCCGCGCCGGGGCAGCCGGGACGCGCGGACCGCGAGGAGATCGCCGCTGCCGGCATCCGCGGTGAAGCGCCGAAGACTGCGGCGACCGTTCAGCCGCGCAAGTCGCCGAATGCGACGCTGCCGGTGAAATGCCCGATGTGCGAGACGAGCGGCTTCGTGCCGCTACGGGCGGCGGGTCAGCCGGTGCGGTGTGCGAACCCCGACTGCCTGGTGCCGGTCTTCACGGCGCCCGCGCCGCCGCCGAAGCCGGTCCGACCCGCGCCGGTCGCGGTCCCTTCCAAGGCCGGCAAACGGATGGCCGTGATCGCAACCGTGAGCGTGCTGGGGTCGCTCGCGGTGGGCGCGGCGGCCTGGTGGCTTTTCGTTCCGCGCCTGGACCTGCGGACGATCGTGCGGCCCGTTATCGTCGATCTTCCGTCGTTGATGGATAGGTCCATCGATGAGATTAGAGACGTTCTGCCACTGTACGAAGACGAGCAGCGAGAGCCAACACGCGTGCAACTGGAAGTGATTGGTCTCGAACATTGGGACAATGTCTTCGTGATCCGTAGGGACGACGATGAACAGAATCTCCTTGTGACATTCGATCCCCGAACCCGGCGAGTGATTGACTTCTTTCTCGAGGGTGATGACAAGAATATCCTGATGCAGCGGGCGAATCTTTCCGAGACGGATCCCGCGTACCGTGTTGTACCCGTCAAGGCAAGGAATGCTCCGGGAATTACAGGCATCAAAATTGTCCCAGTGCGCGAAGCCGCAGCCACCGCCGCGGCGCGGACCACTGCCGAGGACGCGGCCGCGGGGGGCGCGGCGACCGC
>JBBDNU010000164.1:5184-15683 GCA_040877365.1 Planctomycetales bacterium | reverse complement strand
ATGCCAGCGAGGACTCTTTCGAATCAAGACAAACTTAGTGCCATTGGGCTGTGCCCACCAGCACGGTGGATGCGGTTTCTCTCGCGGTTTGGTGGGCACAGCCCACCCTACATCCATCAACGCACGCATTCTTTCACAAGCGCTCAGAGATCAGAGGTCAGAGGCGCCAAGCCCACGGGCAACGCCCCGTGGGATTTCGAACGGGGTGCGCGCGGCGATTCGTCGAAGTCGTCGTTCTGGAACCGGGTCCACCATTCCCCTTCGAGCCGCGTGAGCAGCGCCCCCCCCGACAGGCAGGCCTCGCGGATTTCCGGATCGCGGCTGCGGATCTGCGTGCAAGTGCCGCGGTCCGCGAACACGCACCCCAGCGACGACAGGTCGCTCATCTGCTGCGGATGGAGCCGCCCCATCGCCGCCACGCTGCCGCGCGCGACGGCGTCGGCGAACAGATGTTGGAGCACCGCCCGCGTCTGCCCCGGCCGGGCCATCACCTGCAGCACCTGCGCCCAGCGCCCGGCGTTGGGATAGTACAGATACCAGCCGGCGAGCGTGCCGCTTTTGTAAAGCGTCCGCCCGACGATCGGCCCGAACTCCCGCTTCTCGCCCGCCGCCGAGAGCAGCCACGCCAGCGACTCGGGCGTATGGTCGGGGAGCAGCGGCAGCGTGCGGCGCAGCGATTCGATTCCCGCGAGCAGCGCGTCGGCCGTGATTTCGCGCGCCTCGAAGCTCGGCGATCCGCTCGGGGCGAACGGGTTGCCCGGCACGCGCGCCAACAGCGCGTCGGCGAGTCGTCCCGCGGGGCGCGCGAACTTCGCGAGCATTCCGCATCCTTTGACCCGTCCCGCGATTGCCAGCGCGAACCCTGCGGGACGCAGGATCCGCAGCCACTGCAAACTGTAGGAATGCAGCGTGAGGCCGCCGTGCGACTCCCACGCCTTGCGGCCGGTCTCGTTCGACGTGTCGGTCATCGCCAGGTCGCGCGGCTGATCGAAGAACGCCTTGAGCAGCCGCCCCCCCGCGAACGGGTTGGCCCGCGCCAGTTCCGGATCGACCATGTAGTTCCCGCCGATCGCCGCCCGGATCGAGCGGTTGCCGAGCCGCATCGGAAACGGCAGCACGCCGAAGAACCCCCGCGGCCGGCCGTCGCCGTCGCAGCACACGAGCGACGGACCATCCGGATCGCGCCACGGGTGATCGAAATAGATCGCGTGAAAATACGCCTCGAGCGTCTCGCGCACCGGCCGGCGGCTCGATCGGAACACGCGCGCGAACACCCCGGCGACCTCGGGCACGTCCTCCGGCTCGAACGGGCGGATGCGGACGGGACCGCTCATGCTTGCTCCATCGGTCGTGAAAGGCTCTTTTCGACGCAACGTCGTCCAGCGCGGCGAAGCCGCAACCGAAATTCGATTTTTCGACGCAAAGCCGCGCGCCGTCGGAGCGGAGTTATTGGGACTTTCGTGCTGCCGCGCCGAACCGCGGGATGAAGGCTCGATGATTTGCAACTCATCCACTCCACCCCCTTCGCGCCCTCCGCGTGCTTCTGTTCGACCGGAAATGGCTGCCGCAGTCGAACTCCGAGCCTCTGCGTCCTCGGCGCTCTCGGCGGTTCCATCGTTTCGAAGCCGTGAAGCCGAAAGCTCCGAACCGCGGAGAGCGCCGAGGACGCGGAGAAAGCTGGAATTGGGGCCCAGGCGAATACACCGAAAGGCAGTTCACCACGGATGGCACGGATGACCACGGATTTCTGCTGTCATCCGTGCCCATCCGTGAGATCCGTGGTCGAGAGTTTCTTGAGCGCGCGGGTGAAAAGTGGGACCGGCGCGCGCACCATCCGGGATCGCCGCCTGAAAAATTCGCAAAAAGAACAGAAGTGAAACGTTTGCAGTGCGAAGGAAGGGAAGGCAATCGAAAATGAGGCAGCGGCGAAACGCCATCAGTGGAAATCAGTGGAGATCAGAGTTCTTTTCGTCACGCCATCGAAACGGGAACGTTGGAAGGCGGAACACTGATCCGCGCTGATAATCACTGATGCAGTTCACGACTCCCCGTCATGCCCGCGAAGTGCCTGCCCCCAGCGAAGGCGGGGGCGGGCATCCAGCGGCGGCACGCCCGGCAGACTGGATTCCCGCCTGCGCGGGAATGACGGACTCGAGTTCTTGGAACCACTGTTCTTTGCGTCCCTTTGCGTCTTTGCGTCTTTGCGTCTTTGCGTCTTTGCGTTTTTGCGTCGAATTCAGCCGCGCCAAGGGACTCAGCCATTCTCACCACCCGGCTCGACCAGCATCGGGCCTGCGTGCAGGTACGTCGCCATCGCCCGCTTCGCGTCGATGTCCTGGAACACCCGCTCGACGTGTTCGACGGAAAGGTTCACCGCCTCCGTGATCGCCTCCGCCGGCAGTCCCCGGTCCTTCGCGCACAGGCACACGTCGAGCTGCTGGTACGGCAGCGAGAAGAAGAACTCCTCCTGCGACTGCGCCAGCGAATACGTGTCGGTCGTCGGCGGACGCAGGCGGATCTCCTCCGGCACGCCGAGCGCTGCGGCAAGCCGGTAGACCTGCGTCTTGTAGAGATGGGCGATCGGCTTGAGGTCCGCCGCGCCGTCGCCGTTCTTCACGAAGAAGCCCTGGTCGTACTCCAGCCGGTTCGGCGTGCCGATCACCGCGTACCGCAGGCGGTCGGCGTGGTAATACTCGATCATCTTCCGCACGCGCTGCTTGAAGTTCGTCGCGGCGACGATCGTCTGATACGCATCGAGCGGCAGCCGGGCCTTCACCCGCCGGCCGTCCGCCAGTTCGACGACGACGAAGAAGAAGCGATACGGGCTGTCGGCCGAAAGTTCGGAGAGCACGAGCTTGAACTTGTCCTCCGGCTGGAACTCGGGGATGACGGCGCGGACCGCCTCCTCGCGCCGCGAGTAGCAGCCGGCGGCGGCGAGCGTGGGGCCGACGTCTTCGGTGATCGCCTCGATGCCGTAGGTCTCGGCGATCAGCCGGCCGAGCCGTTCGCTTTCGGGATCGGAATCGTTCTCGGGCATCATGATCCCGAACACGCGCTTCGGCCCGAGCGCCTCGACGCACAGGGCGGCGCACACGCTGCTGTCGATCCCGCCGGAAAGCCCGAGCACGACCCCCTTGCGCTTGAGCGTGCCGGTGGTCTGCGCACGGATCGCCAGCGCGATGCGAGCGATCTCGGCGTCGGCGTCGAGATGCAGAAGTTCGTCCGCGGAAACCGGAGCGTCGAGTGTCGCAGTCATCTCGATCATGGATCCAATGCTCGCTGCACGTGGTTTGTGGAAGCTCATTTTTCGACGCAAAGACGCGAAGACGCGAAGACGCGAAGACGCGAAGACGCGAAGACGCGCAAAGTAAGAAAGCCCGGGCATCAGGACCGAGGTCGTCGATCGAACCAGCTCGCCATCATCTCGACTTGTTTCTCCTTTGCGTACCTTTGCGTCTTTGCACCTTTGCGTCGAAATCCGATGTAACGATCAAGCCTCCGCGGCGGCGAGCGTGCGCTTGTCGATTTTGCCGTTGCCGGTCTTGGGGAGCGAATCGCGGATCTCGATGTGTTTCGGGACCATGAAGTCTTCGAGGTGCCGGGCGCAGTGCTTGAGCAGGTCGCGTTCCGTCGCCGTTCCCTCCGCGCTCAACACGACGAGCGCCTTGACCGCCTGGCCGAGGATCGCGTCGGGCACGCCGATCACCGCCGCCTCCGCCACGGCCGGGTGCGAGTGCAGCACGTTCTCCACTTCCTTCGGGCTGACCTTCTCCCCCCGGCTCTTGATGATGTCGTCCTTGCGCCCCACGAAGTACAGCCAGCCCTCGTCGTCCGCGCGGAACAGGTCGCCGGTGTGGAGGACCATCTCGTTCGGCAGCGGTCCCGGCTTGAGCCGCTCGGCGGTCGCCTCGGGAAGCTCCCAGTAACCCTTCATCACGTTCGCCCCGCGGACGACCAATTCGCCGACCACGCCGGGGCCGACGCGGTGGCCTTGCTCGTCGATGATATAGACCTCTTCGTTCGGCATCCCGCGGCCGACCGAGTCGGGGCGGATGTCGAGCTGCTCCGGCGGCAAGTACGACACTCGCTTGCACTCGGTGAGGCCGTACATCGAGAACAACCGCGCGGACGGAAACAGCCCCCGCAGCCGCTGAATGTGCTCGGTGGGGAGCGCGGCCGCCGTGTTCGTGAGGAACCGGAGGGCCGAGAGGTCGTACTTCGAGAGATCGGTCTGCAACAGGATCGCGGCGATCGTGGGGACGATCGGAAAGCCGGTGACCCGCTCGCGAACGATCGTCTCGAGGATCGCGTGCGGGAAGGCGAACGACTTTTCGAGGACGAGCGCGCCGCCCAGCTTGAATGTCATCAGCACCTGGTACAGGCCGTAATCGAACGAGATCGGCAGCACGTTGGCGACGACGTCCTCCTCGCGCATTTCCAGGTACGTGGTGATCGAGGTCGCGGCCGCGACCATGTTGAGATGCGTGAGCATCACCCCTTTGGGGTTCCCCGTCGAGCCGGAGGTGTAGATCAGCGCCGCCAGGTCGATGTCGATGCACCGCTTCGCCGGCGGCATCGCGCGGTCGGCGAACAAGGCGAGCTGCTCCTCGAAGAGGACGAACTTCTTGCGGGCGTCGTTCGCGGCGGCGGGCGGTTCGCCCACTCCCGTCGCGATCCGCAGGTGCGGGGTCTGCGACCAGAGCGGGTCGAGCGCGCGGAGCTTGCGACCGGGGCCGATCAGCGCCGCGGCCCGCGAGTTGTTGAGGATGTAGGCGAGCTTGTCGGCCTTGGTGGTCGGGTTGACCATCAGGAACACCGCCCCCGCCTTGAGCGTCGCGAAGATCGCGACGACCGCCTCGACGTCGTTGTCGAGATGGATCGCCACGCGGTCCCCGCGCTCGACGCCCAGCGCGATCAAGGCGTGCGCGAGCCGGTTCGCCTGCGCCTCGACCTCGCCGTAGGTGAGCCGCCGCGCCCCGCACACAAGGGCGGTCTTGTCAGGCAAGCGAGCGGCGCTGCGCTCCAGGAATTCTTCAAGCTGCACGGGGTGGAACTCCAGAAAGTTGCGAGTTGCGAGTTGCGAGTGTGAGTAGTTCCAAGTTCGTTCGCGTCATGCCCGCGAAGGCGGGCATCCAGTCGCCGCGCGGACGGGGGACGGGCACTGGTTTCCCGCCTGCGCGGGAATGACGGAGACCGCGTTCTTGGAACTACTGAGTGAGTTGCGAGTTGCGATCGGAACCAACTCGTCACTTGTAACTCGTCGCTTCTTCAAGCTTGCGCTCGATGAAGCGGACGAGGTTGTCGATCGAGTCGAGGTTCTGCGGGACGAGCTCGTCGTCGTCGATCTGCACCTCGAAGCTCGACTCGAGGAACGTCACGAGCTCGAGCACGCCGGTCGAGTCGATGATCCCCTGCTCGACGAGCGACTCGTGCGCCCCGAGGTGGACGGGGTCTTCGCCGAACAGGAAGTTCTCGCCGATGAACGCTCGGAGCTGCTGGTCGATGTCGGTCATGTGGGTTGTCCGTTGTCAGTGGTCAGTTGATTCGACGCAAAGGCGCGAAGACGCAAAGAAGTCGTAGGGTGGGCTGTGCCCACCGGAACAAGATCGCGGTATCCGTTGCGCTTGGGTGGGCACAGCCCACCCTACTGACTTTGTGGCACAAAGGATGGCTGAAAACAGACTGACGCTCACCATTTGGAATTCTTCTGCTATCGATTTCTCTGTCCGCTGTGAATCACATCTTCGGTGTCGCAAGAAACGTAGTTGGCCGTCCTTTGCGCTTCTTTGCGGCTTTGCGTCTTTGCGTCGAAATCCTTCCGTTCCACGAACCGATCGACGAGGAGCTGAGTGGAGAGGATGCCGACCAGCGCCATGTTGTCCCGCGCGCTGCTCGCCTTGCCCTCGCGGGCTTTTCGCACGAGCCGCGAAACCGCCGGCGGCTGGAAGAGGCCCGCGTCGCGGATCCGCTCGGGACTCAACAACTCGTCCACGTAGTCGAACGACAGCGGCGCTTCCGGCGTGCCGAAGAAGCTCCGCGCGTCCGGAGCGCGGTACGGCTGCTTCGGCCGCGCGAGGACCGACTCGGGCACGAACTCCCGCGCGATCCGCTTCAACAGATGTTTCTCGTCCAGCCCCTTCATCTTCAGCCGCGGCGGCAGCTTCGCCGCGAACTCCGCCACCCGCACGTCGAGGAACGGGAACCGCCCCTCGACCGAGTGCGCCATCGCCATCCGGTCCCCCTGCGACGACAGGATATAGCCCGGCAACAGGTACTTCGTTTCGAGGTACTGCGACCGGCAGAACGCCGGCCAGTCGCCATAAGCCGCCGGCAACTGCGATTCGATCTCCCCCGCCGCGTCGTGTCCGGCGATCGCCCCCTGCACGTCGTCCGACAGGAACTGCTTGACGAACGAGGTCAGTTCCCACCGCGGCAAATGCGAGAAGAACGGGCTCGCCGCGTCCTCCGGCCGCACGCGGAAGAACGCCCGGAGATAGGCTTCCGGCTGCGACTGGATCCCCGCCATGTACGGGTACAGGCGGCGAAGCAGTTGCGGACGGAGCTTCGATTCCGGGCAGCGGGCCCAGAACCGGCGGACCTTCGCTTCCTTGAAGATGTCGTAGCCGCCGAGCATCTCGTCGGCCCCCTCGCCGGTGATGACGACCTTGTATCCCTGCTCGCGGACGAGCCGCGACAACAAAAACAACGGCGCCGGCGCCGTCCGCAGGATCGGCCGCTCGGCATGACGGATCACGTCGGGAAACGCGCGGCCGATGTCGGCGTTCGAGACCCGCAGCTCGTGGTGTTCGGTGTTCAGCTTGCGGACCACGTCGCGCTGATACGCGCTCTCGTCGAACTCGGCTTCGTCGAAGGCCACCGAAAACGTCTTGAGCGGCGCGTCGGTGAAGTGGCGGATCAGCGCCGTCGTCAGGGACGAGTCGAGCCCCCCGCTGAGATACGCCCCCACCGGCACGTCGGCCCGCAGCCGCAGCCGCGTCGCGTCGATCAATAGAGCGAGCAGCTCGTCCGCGTAATCGCTTTCGCTCCGCGACGTGTCGCCTGCGGAGTAGTCGAGGTCCCAGTGACTGCGGACGACTTCGCGGCCGCGGTCGAGCGTCAGCGAGCAGCCGGGAGGCAATTCGTGGACTCCGCGGAAGATCGTCCGCGGGGGCACCGTAGCCCAGGTGGTGAAGATGTCGTCGAGGGCGAGCGGGTCGATCTCGGCCCGGACGTCGGGATGCGCGAGCAACGACTTGATTTCCGAGGCAAACAGGAACTCGCCGCGCGGCGTCCGCGTGTAGAAGAAGGGCCGCACGCCGAAGCGGTCGCGGGACGCGAACAGCCGCTGCAACCCCGCGTCCCAGATGGCGAAGGCCCACTGTCCGTTGAACCGTTCGACGCACGCCTCGCCCCATTCCTCGAAGGCGTGAACGATGACCTCGGTGTCGGACCGCGTGGCGAAGCGGTGTCCCCGCGCTTCCAACTCCGCGTGCAGTTCGCGGTAGTTGAAGATTTCGCCGTTGAAGGTGATCCAGAGCGTGCCGTCCTCGTTCGACATGGGCTGCGCGCCGCCGGCGAGGTCGATGATGCTCAGCCGGGCATGGGCCAGACCGGCCGATTCGCCGGTCCAGAAGCCGAAGGCGTCCGGCCCGCGATGCGCGACGCGGGCGATCATCGCCTCGAGCAGCCGCGCTTCCGGCCGGGGCCCGTCGAACCGCACGATTCCGCAGATGCCGCACATGGAGTACACGCCCTTCGAGGACTACGGGCGTGCCACCCGTCGCCTGACAAGCCCGCTTGACGCATTGAGAAAGTTTCGTACCGAACTCTTGGTCGCGGCTGCGAAATGTCAAATGGCCGAAGCGCTCCCGCGGGATTTCCGCCGCAACTCGCTCGCCGCGCGACTGCCGCCACCCGCCAGACGCCCCCGTTCCCCCGCCGGTCCCGTTGACTTTTCGCATCATGCCGACCCGCGCATGTCGCCCGCCGGCAACGCCGGCGCCCGAACGCGCTCCGCTCCAAAGACTCCGCGTCGCGGCTAACCGGTTGGCCGCGACGCGGAGGCTGTGCGCAGCGGAGCGCTGTTCCGGTTGACACCCGCCCCTCGATCCGGTCT
This sequence comes from Planctomycetales bacterium, assembly GCA_040877365.1. GTDB lineage: Bacteria > Planctomycetota > Planctomycetia > Planctomycetales > Planctomycetaceae > JBBDNT01. The sequence continues at coordinate 7,567 of JBBDNU010000164.1, read as the reverse complement.
GCTGATGCCCCGTCTTCCCGGCCACCGTTCCCGGAGTCCCTCGGCCATGTCCGCCCCCGCCCCCTCCGACGCCCCACAACCCGCACCACCCGACTCCGCCCGCGTCCAACGCCCCGCCGTTCGCGACCCGCGCGGCTACTGGCGGGCCAACCGCAACCTGATCGCCGTGCTGCTCGTGATCTGGGGGAGCGTGTCGCTCGGCTGCGGGGTGCTGTTCGTCGAGCCGCTCAACGCCTACCGAATCGGCAAGCTGCCGCTCGGCTTCTGGATCGGTCAGCAGGGGTCGATTTTCCTGTTCGTGGTGTTGATCTTCGTGTACGCCTTCGCGATGGACCGCCTCGACCGCAAGTACGGGGTGAAGGAGTAGGGGAGAGTGCGGAGTGCGGAATGCGGAGTGTGGAACAGAGAGAGCGACGTTGTGCGGCGATTCCCCATTCCGAACTCCGCGTTCCGCACTCGTAACTCGCAACTCGTAACGCGTAACTCGTAACTCGCCATCCCATGCCCCTCCTCGCCCAATCCGCCGCCGGCTACGATTCCACGTCCGTGTGGACGTTCACGCTGGTGACCATCACCTTCATGGTCTACCTCTACATCGGCTGGCAAAGCCGGGTGCGCGAGACGCAGGGGTTTTACGTCGCGGGCCGCGGCGTGCCGGCGATCGCCAACGGGGCCGCGACCGCCGCCGACTGGATGAGCGCCGCCTCGTTCATCGGGATGGCCGGCTCGATCAGCTTCCTGGGCTACGACGGGGCGGTGTACCTCATGGGCTGGACCGGCGGGTACGTGCTGCTGGCGCTGTTGCTGGCCCCCTATCTGCGGAAGTTCGGCAAGTACACCGTGCCCGATTTCGTCGGCGCCCGCTACGACAGCGACGCGGCCCGCGTCGTCGCCGCGATCTGCGCGATCTTCGTCTCGCTGACGTACGTGGCCGGGCAGATGCGGGGCGTGGGGATCGTCTTCAGCCGGTTTCTGGAAGTCGAGATCTGGCAGGGGGTGGTCGTGGGGATGGTGATCGTCGCGTTCTTCGCCGTGCTGGGAGGAATGAAGGGCATCACCTGGACGCAGGTGGCGCAGTATTTCGTGCTGATCTTCGCGTTCCTGATTCCCGCCGTCGCCCTGTCCCGGATGCTCACCGGCAGCTCCGTGCCGCAATGGGGCCTCGTCGCCAGCGACATCGCCGCCAGCCTGAACGGGATCCAGGTCGACCTGGGCTTCGCCGAATACACCCAGCCGTTCGCCCACAAGCCGATGCTCGACGTGCTGTGCATCACGTTCGCGCTGATGGTCGGGACCGCGGGACTGCCGCACGTCATCGTCCGCTTTTACACGGTCCCCAGCGTCCGCGCGGCCCGGTACAGCGCCGGCTGGGCGCTGTTGTTCATCGCGCTGCTCTACACCACGGCCCCCGCGCTGGCGCTGTTCGCCCGCCACAACGTGATCACCTCGCTGAACGGCAAAACGGTCCCCGAGATCGAGCGACTTCCCTGGGTCCAAAGCTGGAACAAGACCGGCCTCTTGATTTATGCCGACAAGGACGGCGACGGCCGGCTCACCATTGCCCGAGGGGAGGCCTTCCGCAAGAACCAGGACGGCAACTTCGACGTCGCGCTGCCGAACCCCGACAGCCGCAACGAGGTGCACCTCGACCGGGACATCATCGTCCTCTCGACTCCTGAAGTGGCGCAGCTCGCCCCGTGGGTGATCGCGTTGGTCGCGGTGGGGGGGCTCGCAGCGGCGCTCTCCACCGCCGCGGGACTGCTGCTCGTGATCTCCTCGTCCGTGGCGCACGACCTCTACACGCATTTCATCGAGCCGGACGCCCCGGAGGGCCGCCGCGTGCTCGTCGGCCGGATCATGATCCTCGTGGCGATCCTGTTCGCCGGCTACTTCGGGATCAATCCGCCCGGTTTCGTGGCCGAAGTCGTCGCCTTCGCGTTCGGCCTGGCGGCGGCGAGCTTCTTTCCGATCATCCTGCTCGGCATCTTCGACTCCCGGACGAACCGCCAGGGGGCGATCGCCGGCATGTTGGTCGGCATCGCCTTCACCGCCTGCTACATCGTGGGGGACCGCTGGGACGTGATGTTCGCCGTCGAGCGCCCCGCCGGATATGTCGCGCCGTGGTACATGACCCGCTGGTGCTTCGGCATCTCGGCCGAAGGGATCGGCGCGGTGGGCTGCCTGCTCAATTTCGCGGTCACGCTCGTCGTCGGCCGCCTCACGCCGCCGCCGCCGCCGCACGTGCGGCAGCTCGTCGAGGACATCCGCATCCCCGCCGGCGCCCACGAGCCGGAGGCCCACTTCGACGAATCCGACGCCGAGGCCGATTGACGCGCTCCGCTCCGAAGACTCCGCGTCGCGGCTAACCGGGTTAGCCGCGACG
>JBBDNU010000164.1:0-5174 GCA_040877365.1 Planctomycetales bacterium | reverse complement strand
CGCCCCCCCCCCCCCCCCCCCCCCCCCCCCCCCCCCGACGTTGGGTTAGCCGCGACGCGAAGGCTTTGCGCAGCGGAGCGCTTTTCCCACGCACCATTCCGCCCCCATACCCGCACGTCCATACTCTAATCCTTCGAACCCGCCGCGCTCCGCATTACGATGTGGCCATCGTTTCTTGTTCAATCATCGGTCCCCCCTGTGGAACTGCTCCGCGAACTCACTCATCTTCAGGAATCGCGAGGCTGCCTCGACGACGCCGCGCTGCGCGAGGTCTCCGCGCGGCGCGGCGTGCCGCTGTACCGCCTCGAAGGACTGGTTGGCTTCTATCCGCACTTCCGCCGGACGCCGCCGCCGCGCGTGTCGGTCCGCATCTGCCGCGACGTGGCGTGCGCGATGGCCGGCTGCGCGAGCGCGATGGCGCAGCTCCGCGCGCGGCTCGGCATGCGAGATGACGTCGAGATCGTCGAGGCGTCGTGCCTCGGCCGGTGCGACGCCGCCCCGGCGCTGACGATCAACGACGTCCCGCTCGCCCCGCGGACGCTCGCCGAGCTGGAGCACGTCGTCGAGCTGATCGAGTCGCCGGAGAAGCTCCCCGCCGACGAACCGACGACCACGCCGCGGCGCTGGAAGTGCGACCCCTACGCGGCGGGAGTTACGACTGACGAGTTACGAGTGACGAATTCGGAATGCGGAGTTCGGAATGCGGAGTCGCCCGAGCACGCCGCGATTCCCGTTGAGCACTCCGCACTCCGCACTCCGCACACCGCACTCCCATCGTCCTCACTCGTCGCCCGTCACTCGTCACTTTATGGCACGGTTCGCTCCCTCGTCGAGTCCGGGGCCGATGTCCGCGAGGCGTGCCTCGCGCCATTGAAAGCCGCCGGTCTCCGCGGCATGGGGGGCGCGGGGTTTCCGACCGGCCGCAAGTGGGAACTCGTCGCCGCCGAGCCGGCGATGCCGAAATACGTCATCTGCAACGCCGACGAGAGCGAGCCGGGAACGTTCAAGGACCGCGTGATCCTCGAAGAACTGCCGCACCTCGTGATCGAAGGCATGCTGCTGGCGGCGCTCACGATCGGGGCGGAACGCGGCATCGTGTTCCTGCGGCACGAATACACCCGCGAGCGCAAGGCGCTCGAGCGGGCGCTCCACGACGCCCGCACGCGCGGCATCCTCGGCGAGAACGCCGCGGGGAGCGGCCGGGCGTTCGATGTCGAAAACTTCGTCTCCCCCGGCGGCTACATCCTCGGCGAGGAGACCGCGCTGCTCGAAGCGCTCGAAGACCGCCGGGGCGAGCCGCGCATCCGCCCCCCGTACCCCGGCCAGCGCGGCCTGTGGGGGCAGCCGACGCTGATCAACAACGTCGAGACGTTCGCGCTGGCGACTTCGATCGTGCATCGCGCGGCCCTCGAGAGTGACGAGTTGCGAGTGACGAGTGCGGAATGCGGAGCTCGGAATGGGGAATCGCCGCAGGACGTCGCTCTCCCTGTTCCACACTCCGAACTCCGCACTCCGCACTCCGCATCGCCGTCGCTCCTTCTCTCCTCACTCGTCACTCGTCACCTCTTCAAGTTCGTCTCCGTCTCCGGCGACGTGGAGCGCCCCGGCGTGTACGAGATCCCGCTCGGCACGCCGGTCCGCGAGTTGATCGAAATGGCCGGGGGGATGCGCGACGGCCGCGCGCTGAAAGCGTTTCTCCCCGGCGGCGCCAGCTCGAACTTTCTCACGGCGGACCATGTCGATACGCCGCTCGACTTCGACGCGATGCGGCAGGCGGGGAGCATGCTGGGGACGGGGGCGGTGATCGTCATCGGCGCGGGGCGAGATTTGTACGAGATCGCGACGAACCTCGTGCGGTTCTTCCGCAACGAGTCGTGCGGGAAGTGCGTGCCGTGCCGCTTGGGAACGCAGCACGCCGTCGCGCTGCTGGAAGACGTTCGGGCCGGCCACGCCGACGCCGCCCAGCTTGCCACGCTCGTCGATCTCGGAGCGACGCTCGAACAAACTTCGATTTGCGGCTTGGGACAAGTGGCGATCAATCCGATCCTGTCGCTGCTGAAACATTTCCCCGAGGCGGCGCCGCATGGTTGATTTCACGCTCACGATCGACGGCACGCCCGTCGCCGTCCCCGCCGGGACTACGATCTGGGAGGCGGCCCGCGCGGCGGGGATCGACGTTCCCGCGCTGTGCCATTCGCCGTCGTTGGCACCGGTCGGCGTGTGCCGGATGTGCGTGGTCGATGTCGGCGAGCGCGTGCTGGCGGCGTCGTGCGTGCGGCCCTGCACCGAGGGGATGCAGGTGCGGACGACCTCGCCCGCGATCGAACAGCACCGCCGCATATTGACCGGACTCCTGCTTTCCGAGCACCCGGTCCCGTGCGCGCGCGAGCGGACGACCGGCGATTGCGAACTGGAACGGCTTGGCCGCCGGTACGGAGTTGCGAGTGACAGGTTGCGAGTGACGAGTTCGGAATGCGGAGTTCGGACCGCGGAGTCGCCGGAGGACGCCGCACTCCCGGTTCCGCACTCCGCACTCCGCACTCCGCATTTTCGTCACTCGTCATTCCTCCAGGACCTTTCCTCCCCCGTCATCGCCGTCGATCACCGGGCGTGCATCCTGTGCGATCGCTGCGTCCGGGCGTGCGACGACGTGCAGGGGAACCACGTCATCGGCCGCACGGGGAAGGGTCACGCCGCCCGCATCGCCTTCGACCTCGACGCGCCGATGGGAGAGAGCACGTGCGTCGCGTGCGGCGAGTGCGTCGCGGCCTGCCCCACCGGGGCGCTCGTCAACAAGCCGATCACGTTGCCGATCGTCCCGCGCAGTGAACTGACGGCGACCGAGAGCGTCTGCCCCTACTGCGGCGTGGGGTGCGCGATCACCTATCACGCCGACGCGAGCGCGAACCGCGTCGTGTTCGCCGAGGGGCGCGAGAGTCCCGTCAATCACGCCCGGCTGTGCGTCAAGGGGCGCTACGGCTGGGACTACGCGACGCACCCGCAGCGGCTGACGAAGCCGCTCATCCGCCGGGCCGAGTTCCATCCCAAAGGCCCGCTCTCGCCGGAAGTCCGCAGCTCGCTCGCCGACAGGGGCCGCAAGCCCGGCGGCGTCGTCGATTACGACGACGTGCTCCCCGCCTTCCGCGAGGCGACCTGGGACGAGGCGCTCGACCTCGTCGCGGCGCGGCTGAAGGAGATTCGCGACGCGCACGGCGGCGGCGCGCTCGCCGGCTTCGGCTCCGCCAAGTGCTCGAACGAAGAGGCCTACCTGTTCCAGAAGCTCGTCCGCGCCGGTTTCTGGACGAACAACGTCGACCACTGCACCCGGCTGTGCCACGCCTCCTCGGTCGCCGCGCTGATGGAGACGATCGGCTCGGGCGCGGTCACCAACGTGTTCGCCGATGTGGCCCGGGCCGACGTGTGCTTCGTCACCGGCTCGCACACCGCCGGCAACCATCCCGTCGCCGCCACGTTCATCAAAAACGCGGCCGAGCGCGGGACGAAGCTGATCGTGGTCGACGTCCGCCGGCACGCGATGGCCGACTTCGCGACGCACTTCGCGCAGATCAAGCCCGGGACCGACGTCGCCTTCTACAACGGCCTGATGCACGTGCTGGTCCGCGAGGGACTCGTCGATCGCGAGTTCATCGCCGACCGCACGAGCGGGTTCGAGGCGCTCCGCGAGCTCGTGCTCGCGGATTATTCTCCCGAGCGGGCGAGCGCGATCTGCGGCGTGCCGGCCGAGACGATCGTCGCGATCGCCCGCACCATCGGCGGCGGGGATGGGCGGGCCGCGAAACCGCAAGCGGGAAAACTTCCCGCGATGATCGTGTTCTGGGGGATGGGCGTCTCCCAGCACGTCACCGGGACCGACAACGCCCGCTGCCTGATCTCGTTGTGCCTGTTGACCGGGAACGTCGGCAAGCCGGGGACCGGGCTGCACCCGTTGCGGGGGCAGAACAACGTCCAGGGGGCGAGCGACGCCGGGCTGATTCCGATGGTCTTCCCCGACTACCAGCCGGTCGCCGACGCCGAAGTCCGCCACAAGTTCGAACGCGCCTGGAACGTCCCGCTCGATCCGCGGCCCGGCCTCACCGTCGTCGAGATCATGCACGCCGCCCTCGAACAGGAGGTCCGCGGCATGTACATCCTCGGCGAGAACCCGTTCATTTCCGACCCGAACGGCAACAAGGTCCGCCGGGCGCTCGCCAGCCTCGACTTTCTCGTCGTGCAGGACATCTTCCTCACCGAGACCGCCGAGTTCGCCGACGTGGTCCTTCCCGCCGCGAGCTACTTCGAGAAGGACGGGACCTACACCAACACCGACCGCCGCGTGCAGCTCGGCCGCAAGGTCCTCGAGCCTCCCGGCGAAGCCCGGGCCGACTGGCGGATCATCTGCGACCTCGCCAACCGCCTCGGCCTCGCGATGGACTACGAGTCCCCCGCGGAGATCTTCGACGAGTTCGCCGCCCTCACCGAGTCCTACCGCGGCCTGTCGCACGCCAACCTCGGCCGCGACGGCAAGCTGTGGCCCTGTCCCGATCCCGAGCGCGGCGACGGCGCGGCGATCCTGTTCGACGACGCCTTCCCCACCGCCGACGGCCGCGGGAAGTTCGTCCCCTGCCCCTGGAAGCCGGCCGACGAGCTTCCCGACGACTCGTACCCTTTCGTGCTCAACACCGGCCGCGTGCTCGAGCACTGGCACACCGGGAGCATGACCCGCCGCAGCTACGCCCTCTCGGCCATCGCGCCCCGCGCGTTCGCCGCGATGAACCCCGGCGACCTCGAGCGGCTCGGCATCGCCCCCGGGGAGACGATTCGCGTGGCGAGCCGCCGCGGCGAGATCGAGCTCGAGGTCCGGGCCGACGACGCGATCGAGCCGGGGGGGATCTTCATCCCGTTCCATTACCGCGAGGCGGCCGCCAACATCCTCACGACCGAGGCGCTCGACCCGTTCGGCAAGATCCCGGAGTTCAAGTTCTGCGCGGTCCGCGTCGCGCGGGCGTGAGGGAGGCGCCATCGCATGATGGATCGCGCTCGTCGACGGGGAAGCGACCTCGTGGGGCAGGCTTTCCAGCCTGCCGCCGCTGGAGCGGGCGGCTCCGGGCCGGGCAGACAGGGATGTCTGCCCCACGGAGACGGACGGATCGGCGATCCGTCCCGCCGCGCGGTCC
>JBBDNU010000163.1:0-15738 GCA_040877365.1 Planctomycetales bacterium | reverse complement strand
CACCTACAACCGAGCCGCCTGACCACAATCACAAACCGCGTCGCACGCCCCTGCATGAGGAGGGGCCGCGAGTCGAACCCGCCGCGCCCCGAACCGGGTGCTATGCTTCGAGGATCGCACAGCGTTCCCGATTCCCCACGTCCGCGAATGCCGTGCTGTATTCCCCCGGAACCGGCACAATCGATCGATGCGACACGACATGACCCGCAACTCGCATTCCGCGCCGAGCGGCGCCGCCACTGAGGATCCGTCTGCGATCCCGCAGGCCGACATCGATTCGCTCCGCGCGGGCGAACCCGCGCGCGCGGTTGGCTGTCCCGAGTGCGGTTCGCAGAAGACTTGGGGCGGCGCGTCGTGGTGTCCCGATTGCGGGTTCTATCCCAAACTGAACACGCGGCTGACGGTTGTTCCGGGAGCGCCGGAGGAGGCGCCGGCGGCCCGCGGGCTCATTGAATCGGTCCCCGGCTGGGCGCGGGTGCTCGGCGGCGGAATCTTTGCGGTCGCCGGCGTCAGCGTCGTCGCGACGCTGAGCCTGCCGGCGGAGGGACCGGCCCGCGCCTGGTGGTCGGTGGGGCAGTGCGGCATCGGTCTGATCGCCTTCGCCGTCGCGCAGCTCTCGGTGTTCTTCAAGGCGCTTTCCATCTCGGACCGCGTGGGGCCGGTGGACGTCGTGTTCAAGCCGATCGCGATCTGGAAGCCGTCGCTGATCGAACTGCCGACCGGCACGTGGCGCGTGTGGTCCGCCGGCTGGGGATTGGCGGGCATCGTCTGCGGGCTGGCGATCGTCGGCGGCATCCGCTACTCGGCCCTGTTCGACGATTGGGGCATTAAGGCCGGGGCAAAGCGGAACCTCGTGAACGCCATCACCGAACGCGCCCGCGCCAAGCAGGGAGGAGCGGGATCCCTCTCCGATGCCCTCGACGATTTCGCCGGAGAGAAAGAGGACGAGTCGGCCGCCAAGATCCCGCTCCAATCGATCGACTGCCTGATCTTCGGCTACACCAAGCTCGGCGCGGACGACTTCGGCTCGATCCTCCTCGCGACCGACGTCGAGGGGGACCTGAAATACGTGGGCCGCATCTCGGCCGGCGAAATCCCCGAAGAGCAGCGCGAAGTGCTACGGCAGCGGCTGCCTCAGCTCGTGCGGACACAGCCCTTCGTCGACAGCCCCGTGCCGGCGACGTGGCTCGACCCGGTGCTCGTCGGCCGGATGAAGTTTCGGGAATGGACGCCGCAGCGGCAATTGAAGCAGCCGCGCTTCGAGGCGCTGCTCCGCGACGCCCCGGAGCTGTGAGCCAGTCCCGCCGACCGGCTGTCGAGACAGGCGCCGCGCGGCAACCGGTATCGGCTCAGGATCCGGAAATCCCCCAGCGTGGGGCGACGGTTCTTGCCGGGCGCCGCTCCGGCCACGCACTGATATCGGGCGGGCCGGCGGCGGAATATTCTCAGGAGGATGCCCGTCCCTCGAGGAGGAGGAAAGATCATGAGCGCCACCGGCCTGGGAACGTTCGACAGCACGGTGCAATTGACCAACGAATGGCTCGACGAGCTGCAGGAGGACTTGCGGTTCGATGACCGGCAGACGGCGTATCAGGCGTTGCGCTCGGTACTGCACGCGCTCCGCGACCGGCTGCCGGTCGATGAAGCGGCCCACTTGGGGGCCCAATTGCCGATGCTCGTCCGCGGCTTCTATTACGAGGGTTGGCATCCGGCGGACAAGCCGCTCCGCGAGCGGAAGAAGGAAGACTTCCTGCAGCACGTCACCGACGAGTACCCCCGCGACGCCCCTGGCGAGCCGGAGCGCGTGACGCGGGCGGTCTTCTCGATTCTGGAGCGGCACGTCACCCCCGGCGAATTCGAGCACGTGCGATCGAGCCTCCCCAAGGGAGTCCGCGAGTTGTGCGGCTGCCCGTGAGGCTTCACTCCAGCCCGACGCGCCGGCGAGGGAGAATCGCCTGACCGGCCGACGAAGTTGCTGCAATGAGGCCGCCGGAGAGATTCTCCGTTGCTTGCGCTGCGGGCTGAAATGCTCAATCCCCGCCTTCGTGACGATCCGGCACGCGGACTTGGACGTCGTTGCCGACGACGCGGACCTCGTAGCAGTCGTTGCGGAGTGTCGCGCGGGGATTGTCGAGCCACGTGCCGTCCCGCACGCAGAATTTCCAAGCGTGCCAGGGGCAGATCACGCCGCCGTCTTCGACGTGTCCGGTCGCGAGCGACGCCCCCATGTGGGGGCAGGTGTCGTTGATGGCGGTGTACTCCCCGTCGACGAAGAAGATCGCCACCATCACGCCGTTCACGGGATACGAGCGGCCTTCGCCGGCCGGGATGTCGCCCAGCTTGGCGACGCTGATGAAATCGGGCATGCACCGTCGGGTGGGCTGTGCCCACCAATGATGAATGAGGTGGTTTTCGTTGCGCCGCGGTGGGCACAGCCCACCGACCACTCCCCCGTGCCGGGGACTCGCGGTCCGCTTCGCGGCACGCTATTGTAGTGCATCCGGCGGCCGATGTTCGCCGTCGGTCCCGCCCGTCGGGCGGGACCTGGGATCGACCACGCGGCCCCCACTTCGGGGAAGACACCGCCACAGCCAGCCGGGGTCCAGTCCGGCGGACCGCACCTACAGGAAGACGCGCGATGAAGAGGAACCCGGTGAAAGCGGCGCTCCAGGCGGGCCAGCCCCAAGTGGGGACGTGGCTCTCGTTCGGCAACATCCACTCGGCCCGGCTGATGGCCCGCGTCGGTTTCCCGTGGCTGAACCTCGACATGGAGCACTCGCCCATCGACTGGAGCGAGGCCGCGTGGATCTTCGGGGCGATCGCCGACGCCGGCTGCGTGCCTCTCGTCCGCGTGCCGCAGGGGCAGTACCACCTCATCAAGCGCGCCTTGGACGCGGGGGCGATGGGGATCATCGTCCCGATGGTGAACACCGTCGAGGAAGCGAAGATCGCAGTCGACGCCGCGAAATATCCGCCGCAGGGGAACCGGTCGCTCGGCGGCAGCCTGCACTCGCTGAACTACGACGCCACCGCGGGCGACTACTACAAGAAGGCCAACGATGAGATCCTGGTCATCCTGCAGACCGAATCTCCCGAAGGGGTCCGCAACGCCGAGGAGATCTACAGCCTGCCGGGAGTCGACGCGATCTTCGTCGGCCCGGTCGACCTCACTGCCCAGATGCGAGCCGCCGACGGCACGGACCCCTCCCCGGCGGAGTTGGAAGGGATGCTGCAGCGCGTGCTCGCGACGGGCAAGAAGGTCGGCACGCCGGTCGGGCTGCACCTCGCCACCGTCGAGCAGGCGAAGCAGCGGATCGCGGAAGGGTGGCAGTTCCTGGCGATCGGCAGCGAATTGAAGTTCATGGTCGGCGGCGCGCAAGAGATCGTCACGGGATTGAACTTGAAGTCGCAGAAAGGGGACCTGGCGCGGTACTGACCGGCGAGCGGGGCGGCGTCAGCCCCCCGGTGGTCGCGGCAGCACACCCCATATCGGCGGGAGTTCGAAAGTGCTTCGACTCGTCGTGATCGGAATCGTCATGATTCCCGCAGGCCTGCTCATCGGAGCGGATGGTTTCAACGACAAATCGACCTTTCCGCAAGGAGCGTGGCAGGGGCCGCTCATCGTCGTGCTGGGGATCGTCCTCCTGGTCATCGGCGGTCGCAACCTGCTCCGGTCGGACGACTGAACATGCAGGTTCGCCGTCATTCGTGGGTCGCGAATGCGCATCGCGCTTTTGTTCGAGTTCGGCACGCTGCTCGGCGGCGAGCGGTCGATGCTCGCCGCGATCGATGAGATCACAGGACGGACGTTCGAGTTCGTCGCGCTCGCGCCGCAAGATGGCCCGCTGGCGGTTTCGCTGCGCGAACGGGGCATCGAGCACGTCCCGTTTCCCTTCCGCGACGACACGGGAAAGCGCCTGCCGCTCGATGATCTCCGCGCCGCGTTGATCGCGCTCGTGGCGCGCATCCGCCCGGACGTGCTGCACGCGAACAGCCTGGCGACGGGCCGGCTCAGCGGCGCGGTCGCGCCCGACGTGGGCTGCGCCTGCCTCGCCCATCTCCGCGACATCTCCCGCCACAGCGCCGCCGCCCTCCGCGACCTCGCGCAAAACCACCTGATGCTCGCGGTTTCGCGGGCCACCCGAACATTTCATATCGCACAGGGCCTCCCCGCCGACCGAATCCGCGTGCTGTACAACGGCGTCGACTGCGAGACATTTCAGCCGCGCCCGCCGACCGGCGCGCTCCGCCGCGAGCTGGGCCTGCCGGCGGACGCATTCCTCATCCTGAACGTCGGCCAGATCGGCCTGCGGAAGGGACAGGACGTGCTCGCCGCGGCCGCGGGGAATGCGGAGATCGGAGTTCGGAATGCGGAGTCGGCTGACGAATCGGCACTCCCCACTCCCCACTCCGCACTCCGCACTCGTCATTACCTCATCGTCGGCGAACGTTACTCGGCGAAGCGGGAGAGCATCGAGTTCGAGCGGTCGATCGCGCACACGTTCGAGGCCGCGGGAATCGGCGACCGGCTGCACCGGCTGGGCTACCGCGACGACGTCCCACGGCTGATGAACGAAGCCGACCTGCTGGTCCATGCCGCGCATCAGGAGCCGCTCGGCCGCGTGCTGTTGGAAGCCGCCGCCTCGGGCCTGCCGATCGTCGCCACCGACGTGGGCGGCACGCGGGAGATTCTCACCGACGGCGAATCGGCCAGGCTGGTCCCGCCGGGCGACCCCGCCGCCCTCGCGCAGGCGATCGCCGAACTGCACGCCGATCGCGCACTCGGCGCGCAGTTCGCAACGGCTGCTCGGCAACGCATCCTCGATCGCTTCACGATTCAGCGATCCGCGACGGCCCTCGCCGCCGTGTGGCAGGAGCTCGTGGACACGCGACCCGATGGCCTCTTGACTTGAGCGCCGACTGCGACCTCAAAACGGCACGTCGTCCCAGTCTTCGAAATCGTCCGCTTCGTCCGGCGGGTCGGCGAAGCGGCGGACGCGGCGCTCGAGGTCCGCCGCTTTCTGCTCGAGCTCGGGGCGCGCCGCCGCCGCCGCGTCGAGCGTCTCGCAGAACCGGGCCAGGACCGGCTCGAGCAGCGCGTCGATCCGCTCGGAATCCGGGGACTGCGCGACCTCGCGTAGGTTGCCGAAATCGCGGTGCAGCCGGTCGATCAGTTCCCGCTCCTCGTGCGGCCCCTTGAGGTCGACGATCAGCTCGGCGAGGTTCGTGCCGATGCCGAACAGCCGCATCAGGCACGACGTCTCGGCGGTTTCCGGCGCGGCGAAGCTGCGTTGCCAGACGGCGTCGCTCGCGGCGGGCTGTTCGTCGGCGTATTTCAGGCCGAGCCGCTTGCGCTCGGCTTCCCGTTCGTTCCAGCGGCGATCGAACTCCGCATGCTCGCGCTGCTCTTCGTCCCACTCCGCGCGGGTGCGGTGGAACGAGAAGGCGAACTCGTCGTCCATGTTGCACCCGTCGAGGCCCCAGAACGCCGGCCCCGGCAGCTCCGCCGCCATGGCGCATAGCGGGCAGTCGGGGTCGATGATCGCCTCTTCGCCCGAGACCGTCTCGGAGACCCGGGCGCGTTCATTGTCGATGATCGACCGCGGCGTGCGCCCGTGGAACTCCGGGTCGGGGGCGTCGAGCCGCTCCTCGCGCAGCCGTTCGAGCCGCGGGACCTCGGTCGTCAGGAAGTCGCCGGGCGTGAGCTGCGCCGCCGCGGGGAGCGCCGCGACGGCGGCGCGGCACGACCAGACAAGCTCGCGCACGAGGTCGTAGTACGTGACGATCTCGTGCGTTCCGAAGCCAGCGAAGCGGAACGCGGCCGAATCCCGGTCCAGCCCCCGCGGGCACTCCCCGAGCGCCGACCATTGCTCCTGCCGGTGTTGCAGGTCCCAGCCGATGCAATCCCGTCGTTCGAGCAGCAGGTCGCGTGGGGCGCGGCCGCGGAGATCGTCGCGGGGCGTCGTCAGCCAGAGCGCATGGATCTCGCGGACGCGCGGGGCGTCGGGATGGTTCCACGGCTCGACGTCGTCCGGCGGGGCGGGAGCGCCGGCGAATGCGCGGAGGCATTCCCTCGCGATGAATTCGAGCAGCGGCTTGCCGTACAGCACGGCCCGCGCATCGAGCGGCGGGTTCGCCTCGCGCTCGCGGCGGCGGGCGGCGGCGATCGACTCCCACGCCTCGACCTGCGAGGACAATTTCCAATCGTCCGAGAGGCGGAAGCGGAGCCATTCGTCGGTGGCGCAGTTCCCGTCGTGATATTCCACGGCCCCGTCGCGGCGCGGGGTGAAGTACGTCGTCTCCGCCGCGACGAAGCGGGCGGCGAGATCGATGATCGCGATCCCGATTTCGCGGGATCGAATCGCGTTCCGTCGGCGATCATTCCGCGCCGGGGGCCGGATTGCAAGAAAATTATTCGCCGCGGTCCGCCCAGAACTCGGTCTCCTCGACCATGTCGTGCTTCCGGGCGACTTCCGGGTCGCGCGAGTTGCCGTTCATAAGGCTCGACCGGGAGCGACGCCGGAGCGAAGGATGGAATCGTCATCGCGGGCGCTCCGATCTCGGCCGGTCCTCGACGATGGATCATTCCCCGTCGAACATCATCCCGAAGCGGACGCGGGCGGTCAACGGCGCCTGTGCGATCGCGATTTCGTCTTTCCGCCCGCCGCTTCCTTCCCTATACTCCCCGCCCGACCGTGCAGCCGAAGGGAAAGGAGTCCCCATGCGGACCATTGCCGTGATGAATCAGAAGGGGGGCGTCGGGAAGACGACGACCAGCGTGAACGTGTCAGCGGCGCTCTCCCGGCAGGGGCGGCGGGTGTGCCTGATCGACCTCGATCCGCAGGGGCACGCCTCGCTGCACCTCGGCGTCGAGGCCCACGGGCAGGATCCCACCGTCTATGACGTGTTCGCCGGCACGCGAACGCTCGCCGACGTGCGGCGGCTCGTTTCGTCGAACCTGTGGGTGATCCCCTCGAACATCGACCTCGCGGCCACCGAGGTCGAGCTGGCCGACGCGCCGGGACGCGAAAGCGTGCTGCGCGGGGCGTTCGCCCGTTGGGCCGAGTGCGAGCAGTTCGATTACGTCGTGATCGACTGCCCGCCGTCGCTGGGCGTGCTGACGGTCAACGCCTTGACGGCGGTCCGCGAAGTGTTCATTCCGCTCCAGCCGCACTTCTTCGCGCTGCAGGGGTTGTCGAAGCTCCTGGAAACGACCGCCCTCGTGCGGCGGCGGCTCAACCGCGAACTGAAGGTGACGGGGATCGTGATGTGCCTGTATGAAACGGGGACGCGGCTGGCGGCCGACGTGATGGACGACCTCGCGGCGTTCCTCAAGCGGAGCGATCCGGAAGCCCCGTGGGCGAAGGCCCGCATGTTCGCCAGCCGGGTTCGCCGCAACATCAAGCTGGCGGAGGCCCCGAGTTTCGGTCAATCGATCTTCGATTACGCCCCGAACTGCGCCGGATCGCACGACTATGCCGCGCTCGCCGAGGAGGTTTTGGCGGGAGAAGCGGCCGGGGCGGACGCTCCGCAGGCGGTCGCGCCGCTTTCCCGTCCGGCCGACGCGGCGTGATCGAATCGATCTGGCGGACGTTGCCGGTTGGGTGGACGCGGCAAGCTGGGTCGTGCAGGATGGTGCTGCCGTGTTTGTCGATCTTCCCCGGCGGTGATCGTCGATGGGAAAGGGCGCGCGGAGGCTCCCTGCAAGAGCCGGCCGCGGATCGGGGCACGGACCACTCACCAGGATGCCATCGGGAGTACGACACCATGCAGTTGCAGATCCGGCGGAGGGAATGGCCGCTGCTCGCCGCCGTCTTGTTCGTCCTCTTCGCCACCCCCGTCATTGCCGACGATGCCCTCGCGCCGCTGACGTCGGCGGCCGCGGCCGTCCCCGCCGCCGACCCGTTGGCCGAACTCGTGGACGAAGCGATCCGCACCTCATCTCGCCGCCGGCTCGTCGCTGACCTTCACACGCCGTGGCAAATCATCCACGGCGTGCTCGCCTACCGGCACGAATTCCTGCTCCGCGACGGCGACGCCGACGTTCCGGCGCTCGACTGGATCGCCAAAGGCCCCAGCTACAAGGGCGAGCCTTGGTTTCAGAAGACGGAGCACGGCGGCCGCGCCCACCCGTTCACGAAACCCTACATCTTCGAAGGGCACCCCAACCAGTTCCTGGCGCTCATGTCGATGAGCAAGCTGCCGACGGACTTCCGGTTCGAGACGAAGGACGGGCCGATCACTGTCGACGACATGGTCCGCAACGCCCAGATGGACGCCAATACGAAGGAGGAAATCACCTGGACCCTGTGGGCCCTCAGCCATTATCTCCCCTACGACGCCCAATGGCACAACAAGCAAGGCGAAGCCTGGAGCATGGAGCGGCTCGTCCAGATCGAGGTCCGCAACGACGTGAACCGCGCGGCTTGCGGCGGCACTCACGGCCTGTTCGCCCTCGCCTCCGCCCGCGACGCCTATCTCCGCGCCACGGGGCAGCCGCTCCGCGGCGTCTGGCTCGCTGCCGACCAGAAGGTGCAGCAGCACATCCAGATCGTGCGGATGCTTCAAAACCCGGACGGCACGTTCTCGACGAACTTCTTCGCCGGCCGCGGACCGGGACGGGACTTCGACGCCGTCCTCGTCAGTTCCGGACACACGCTGGAGTTTCTGATGCGGGCCTTGCCGGACGAGCGGCTCAACGAGGAATGGATCCGCCGCGGCGTCGGCGCGATCGCGCGGGGGCTGGTCGACTACCGCAACGCGCCACTCGATTGCGGGCCGCTGTATCACGCCGTCAGCGGCTTGACGCTCTATCGTGAGCGGACACGGCCGCAAGCGCCGCCGCTGCTCGCCGACGCGCTGGAGCAGGCGGCCAAGCCCGTGCCGCTCCCGGTCGCGCCGGAAACCCCGAACGCGCAACCGGTCGAGCGGCGACCGGAACCCGCGCCGACGGTCGCGGCGCGGCCGATCGAACCGCGGCCGGCCGCGCCGCAACCGGCGGATGGGGATGGGGTCGCGTCGTCCGACCCGCCGCAACGCGGGATCTTGCCGCGAATTCCGCTGCCGTTCACGAACCCGTTGAAGTCCAGGCCATCGTCCGACGTGCCGTCGCCGATCGCGCTTCCCGCACCGACGGCGAACGCTCCGCGGAGCGCTCCGCCGGCAGCCGATCCCGCCGACGAGGCAGCGCCCGAGCCGCCGGCCCTCCCGGCGGTGGACGTTGCGGCCCTCGAGCGGCAGCGGCGCGAGGCCGAGGCCCGCGAGGCCGCGCGGCAACGCCAGGAAGCGGAAGCCCGCGAGGCGGCCCGGAAGCGGCAGGAGGAGGCGCGGCTCGCCGAGGTCAACCGGTTGCGGATCGCCGCCGAAACGCGGCGGGCCGAAGCCGATGCACTCGCCGCCGAGGCCGCGGCCCAACGGGCCGCCGCCGAAGCCCAACGGGCCGCCGCCGAGGCGAAGCAGGCCGAAGCCGCCGCGAAGCAAGCGGAAGCGGAGGCCCGGCGGGTCGAGGCGTCCGCGAAGCAGGCCGAACTCGAAGCCCGCCGCGCGGAAGCCGAAGCGGCCCGCCAGGCGGCCAAGCCGACGGAGGCCGCGGAGCGGAAGTGATGAGTGACGAGTGACGCTGTGTCCCTCTCGTCACTCGCAACTCGTCACTCGTCACTCTTCAGAAACACCTGCCGCGGGGCGAGGCGGCCCTCGTCCGCCCGGTGCTCGGCGAGGGCGGCGAGTTCGCCCTGCGGATCGAGAATCGCCACGGTGGCTTGCGGCGGAACGTCCGCAAGCGCCGCAACGATCGCGCGGCCGTTCCGCAACAGCGCGACCTCCGCCTCATCGCACCGCCATTGCGGGAGATGCGCCACGGCAGTCGCCGCTGGAAGCAGGTGCGCCGGAAGGGACGCGGCGTCGAGTCGATCGAGTGGAACGGCCGCTTCGAGCGTGAACGGCCCGATGCGGGTCCGCACGAGTTCCGCCATCACCGCGCCGCAGCCGAGCGCGTTTCCGAGGTCGCGGCCGATCGAGCGGATATACGTCCCCGAGCCGCAGGTGATGTGCAAGTCCAGCTCCGGGTGCTCGTACCGCACGAGCTCGATCCGCTCGACATGCACCGTCCGCGGCGCGATCTCGACGGCCTCTCCGCGCCGCGCGAGTTCATAGGCGCGCCGCCCCTCGACATGCACGGCGGAGAACCGGGGTGGGACTTGTGCGATGTCGCCGACGAACCGCGGCAGCGCTTCCTCGATGCGTTCCCGCGCGACGGGCGTCTCGCCGCCGGCGACCTCGACGACCTCGCCTTCGAGGTCGTCCGTGTCGCTCGTGCGTCCGAGCAGGAACCGCGCGCGGTATTCCTTGACGCCTTCCTGCACGTAGGGGATGAGCCGCGTCGCCGGCCCGACGCACACGACGAGCACGCCGCTGGCGAGCGGGTCGAGCGTTCCCGCGTGCCCGGCCTTCGCGGGCCGCACGATCCGCTGCACGCGGTCCACGACCTTGCGGGACGAAATTCCCGCGGGCTTGTGCAGGTTGAGAACGCCGAAGAAGTGCGGAGTCGATGCCATGCCGACGGAACTTCGCCGTAAAAAGCCGAGGGAATTCGCCGCTCAGGGAAGGTGTCGGCTATTCCAGCACCCACGTCAAGTGGGCGCTCGTCGCGAGAATGAACAGCACGATGCCTATCGTCTGCCTCGGCGTCAACGCCATGCCGCGGCCATTGCGCGACGCGACATACTGGCGAAGCGCGCGACGACCGTAGACGGTCGTGTACAACGACGACGCCAGAGCCATCGCGAGCGTCACGTCGTGTTTCACGCCTGCCGGAGGATTGGCGCCGAACAATGCTGCGGCATGGATCCATCCCGTCACGATCCACGAATACATCGAAACCAGCAGGGCGAAGACTGTGAACGTCGGCACGATTTCCAGAGCTGCACGATCCACGCTCATCGAAGCGCCGCATCGCGCGCGACATCGCCAGCGCGCGACTCCCGCGCAGACGATCAGCGCGCCCGGGGTGGCGAACAGACCGCACAATCCCCACGCCAATCCATCGAAGTCTCCCTCGACTGCCATCGAGATCCCGATCAGCCCGCAGAACGCCGCGAGCATGAACAGCGCCGCCGTCACCGGGATCGCCAGCACCGGAGAGGGCAATAGGCGCAGCATCCGCGTGACCCACGCCGGCTCCGCGAACTCGGCCAGCGATTTCCATCGCCGGCGAAAACTCCCCGTGTCGCGGTCATAGAGGAAAACGGCCCCGTCGTCGCCGGTCGCGTCGAGCGCCCAGTAATCCTCTCGCTCGTTCTCGCCGATCACCAGAAACTCGTCCGGCCAGGGACCCCCGTCTTTCGTCCACGCTTTGCCCAGCGAGCGAACCGACCTGTTCCACTGGATCAGCCGGTCGATGTCGTCGTGCAGCCTGCGTTCGGGGCGAGCCGCACGGTCCGAATCGAAAGCCGCCTTCCCCTTCGCGACCGACGAGGATTGGCTCGACAGGAACTGGCGGTAATTGCGCGGGAGGACTCGTCCGAGTTCCTGCTCAAGTCGTTCGATCTCTTCGATCGTCGCCATCAGGCCGTCAATTCCGCTCCCCGTTCCCCCCGCTCAACCGCTGGCGGAGGTAGCTGGCGCGGGCGGCGTTGCGGTCGGCGGTCTCGAGGCGCTGCTTGCGGAGTTTCTGCAAATGCGCCGGTTGCGTGTGGATGAACAACTCGTTGACCGTCCGCATCTCCAGGTCGTCGATCAGCTCGAGGTCGATCCCCATCCGCACGCTCGACAGCAGGTGCATCGTCTCTTCCGAGCTGATCGCCTGCGCGTTCTTGAGGATCCCGTAGGCCCGCGAAATCTGGTCGTGCAGCCCCTGGCGGTTCTGCTTGACCAGCTCGCCGCGCATCCGCCGTTCGTACTTGATGATGTTCGGCACCACGTCCTGCAGGCCGTGGATGAGCTGCTCTTCGCTCTTGCCGAGCGTGACCTGGTTCGAGATCTGGTAGAAGTCCCCCATCGCCTGGCTCCCCTCGCCGTACAAACCGCGGACGGCGAGGCTGATCTTGTGCAGGGCGTTGAAGACCTTCTGGATCTCCTTGGTGAGCACGAGCGCGGGGAGGTGCAGCATCACGCTCACGCGGATGCCGGTGCCGACGTTCGTGGGGCAGGCGGTGAGGTATCCCAGCCGGTCGCTGAAGGCGTACGTCACCTGCGCTTCGAGGGCGTCGTCGATGCGGTCGATCTCGGTCCAGCACTCGTTGAGGGCCAGGCCCGAGTGCAGCACCTGGATGCGGAGGTGGTCCTCCTCGTTGATCATCAGGCTCACGTTCTCTTCATCGCTGATCCCCACCCCCCGCGAGCCGTGGCTCTCCGCGTGCTCGCGGCTGATGAGCTGCCGCTCGACGAGAAACTGCCGGTCGATCTCTTCCAACCCGTTGACGCTGAGGTAATTCAGGCGGGCGGCGGGGGCGAGGCCCTCGAGTTTGTCGCGGAGCAGCGACTCGATCTCGGCGCGGACGCCGTCGTCGGCCCGGGTGAGGAACGGGAACTGCGCGAGGTTCCGCGCGAGACGGACGCGGGTCGAGATCACGATGTCCGACTCCGGGCCGTTCCCACGCAGCCACTCGCCGCTGGTCCCCGTGAGGGAATCGAGGTTCACGGAAAAGCTCCTGGGCGAACCCGGCCGGAGCGGCTCCGGCGGTGCGGCTCGGGTGAGTGGATCAATCGGACTCGGTGTCGGCCTGTTGCAGCTTCGTCTCGAGCTTCTGGATGTCGTCCCGCAGGCGGGCGGCCGTCTCGTAATGCTCTTCCTCGATCGCCGTCCGCAGCTCGGTGCGGAGCTTGATCAACTGGTACTGGCGGCGGCTCGCGTCCGGCGCCCGCTTGGGAAATTTCCCGCAGTGCTGCGTCTCGCCGTGGATGTTCTCGAGCAAGGGGAGCAGCTCGTCCTCGAAGGCGATGTAGTCGTGCGGGCAGCCCAGCCGGCCCTGGCTGCGGAACTCCTTGAACGTGATCCCGCAGTTCGGGCAGACGAGCTGGTCGATCTCCTCGAGATCCTGATCGCCGGAGACTTCGGCGAGCTTGGCGGCGAGCCCTTCGGCGTCCTCCGGCTCCGCCGAGTCGGCGTATTTGAGATACTCCTGCGCGCACGATTCGCAGAGGTGCAGCTCCTGCACCTCACCGCTTTTGATCTCGGTGATGTGCAGCGTGGCCGGCTTCTGGCAGCGATGGCACTTCTTCATGATGACCCTGCGCGGCTCGCCCGTCGCGCGCGAAAAAGCTGCGGCCGACACGGGGGAAAACGCCTCCACCTCGAATTTCCCCGGCGAAGGCCTGCCTAATTCTAGCGGTGAGGCGAAGCGTGTCAAGCGCTGCCCCGCGCTGGCTGGGCGACGTAACGGCGGGTGATTATTATGGATAGGTCGCCAACACCCGGCCCCCCCGGATCCGCGCCGTCGGACGCTCCAGCAGCCTCTCGAGCGACGACTCTTCCGCCCCCGACCTTCGACCATCGACCTTCGACTCGCCTCGCATGATCCACTCGCCTGACTTCGAATCGTTCGCCCGCCTCGCCCGCGGCGGGGACCTCGTGCCGGTCTTCCGCACGCTCCTCAGCGACACGCTCACCCCGGTCAGCGCCTACGCCCGCATCGCCCGCGACGATTGCTCGTTCCTGTTCGAGAGCGTCGTCGGCGGCGAGAAGATCGGCCGCTACAGCTTCCTCGGCACCGGCGCGTTCCTGCGGCTCGAGGCCTACGGCCGCGACATCGTCATCACCGAAGGCGACCGCGTCGAGCGCCGCACCGTGGACGATCCGCTCGCGGAACTCGGCCGGCTGCTCGCCGAGCATCGCGCGATCCACGTCCCCGGCTTGCCCAGGTTCTGCGGCGGGGCCGTCGGCTACGCGGGATACGACGTCGTCCGCTACACGGAGGAGTTGCCCTATCCGCCCGAGGATGACCGCAGTGTCCCGGATCTGTCATTCGCCCTCTACGACCGGATGGTGATCTTCGACCAGATCAACAAGACGGTGCAGGTGGTCGCCCATGCCGGCAAGTTTAGCCGCGGCCCAACGGGCCGCGCGGAACCGCTCACCGACGCCGACCTGCGCGCCGAATACGACCGCGCCTGCCGCCGCGTCGATGAGCTTTGCGAGCAACTCCAACGCGCCGGTGACGCGCTCACGCTGTGCGACGTCCGCGTGGACCGCAGCGATCCGCCGCTCGATTTCGAATCCAACTTCACCCGCCCGGCGTTCGAATCCGCCGTCGAGACCTGCAAGGAGTACATCCGCGCCGGCGACATCTTCCAGGTGGTCCTCAGCCAGCGCCTCAAGCGCGAGACGAACGCCACGCCGCTCGACATCTACCGCGCGCTGCGCGTCGTGAACCCCAGCCCATTCATGTTCCTCTTGCGGACGCCGACGGTCGATCTCGTCGGCAGCTCCCCCGAAATCATGGTCCGCGTGGAGGACGGCGAAACGACGGTCCGCCCGCTGGCCGGCACGCGCCGCCGCGGCGCGACCGACGAGGAAGACCGCCGCCTCGCCGAGGAACTGCTCGCCGACCCCAAGGAGCGGGCCGAGCACGTGATGCTCATCGACCTGGCCCGGAACGACCTGGGCCGCGTCGCACAATACGGCACGGTCCGCCTTTCCGACGTGATGGTCGTCGAGCGTTACAGCCACGTGATGCACATCACCTCGAACGTCTCCGGCAAGCTGCGGGAAGGCATGACCGCCCTCGACGCGCTGCGGGCGGGGCTGCCGGCGGGCACGGTCTCCGGCGCGCCGAAGGTGCGGGCGATGGAGATCATCGACGAACTGGAGCCACACCGCCGCGGCCCCTACGCCGGCGCGGTGGGCTACATCGACTTCACCGGCAACATGGATACCTGCATCGCCCTCCGCACGCTGGTGATGCAGGGCCGCACCGCCTACATCCAGGCCGGCGCCGGCATCGTCGCCGACAGCATCCCGGCCAGCGAATACGAAGAGACGCTCAACAAGGCGAAGGGGTTGCTGAAGGCGATGCAGATCGCGGAGGAGCAGGTGGTTGGGAAGCGGGAATCCGGCGATTGACTTCGTCGCTGAAGTGGAGTGGAATACTCCGTGCGACTCGACTGATTCGAAGGAACCGCCATGACGCAACAAGAACTGCTGCACGAAATCCAATCTCTCCCGCCCGAAGCGCAGCGGCAGGTCGGGGATTTCATCGCCTTCCTGCGGCAGCGGTATCGCGAGCGCCCGACCGGACGTGCTCGCACTGTCGATCTCGCCAAGGAGCCGTTCATCGGCATGTGGCGCGATCGGACCGATCTGGAAGACAGCACCGCATGGGTCCGCAGCGCCCGAAAGGCCGAATGGGGCGAATCCTCGTGACGATCATCGATACGGACATCCTGATCGATGCCGGCCGCGGCGGTCCCATGATCGGCATGAATACGGTGTAGTTCCGCAATCCTCGGGGACGACGGGTCAGGAAATCGTGACGATGGACACCGCAGTGTGCGCCCTCTTGTCGCTCACGCGACCCCGACGGCTGAACGCCGTCGGGGCCACCCTGCGCGGGGATTGTTTCCGTGAAATCGCCTCGATTGCGGCGGTGCGCGATGATGCAATCCGGCCCGGCTTTGCCCGCGTGACGCGAAATCCAAGGCTGATCAGCCGCGGGCCGTAGCCGTGGCCCGGCAACGGCGGGTCGGCCGGCACAGCCCAATGGCACTAAGTTTGTCTTGATTCGAAAGAGTCCTCGCTGGCAT
>JBBDNU010000162.1:0-15880 GCA_040877365.1 Planctomycetales bacterium | reverse complement strand
GGACTGCTAAAATGCCGTGCCGAACGCTATTGCCGCAAAGCCGGGGGAGAGGGGATTTTGCTCACGCTCGCCACGATTCCGGCGGAGGATCCCGCGACGTACGAGATGATCCAACGCGCCGACACGATGGGGGTGTTCCAGATCGAGAGCCGGGCGCAGATGGCGATGCTGCCGCGGCTGCGGCCGGCATGCTTCTACGACCTGGTGATCGAGGTGGCGATCGTCCGCCCGGGGCCGATCCAGGGGGACATGGTGCACCCCTATCTCCGCCGCCGCGCGGGGCAGGAGCCGGTCGAGTACCCCGACGAGCGAATCCGGGAGGTGCTGGGGAAGACGCTCGGCGTGCCGATCTTCCAAGAGCAGGCGATGCGGCTCGCGGTGGTCGCGGCGGGCTTTACGCCGGGGGAGGCGGACCAGCTTCGCCGGGCGATGGGGGCCTGGCGGAAGCGCGGCGTGCTCGACGCCTTCGAGAAGAAGCTGATCGACGGGATGACGGCGAACGGCTACACGGCCGAATTCGCCGCCCGCGTGTTCCAGCAGATCAGCGGCTTCGGCGAGTACGGCTTTCCCGAATCGCACTCGGCGAGCTTCGCGCTGTTGGTGTACGTCTCGGCATGGTTGAAGCGGCATTACCCGGCGGCGTTCGCGGCGGCGCTGTTGAATTCGCAGCCGATGGGCTTCTACGCCCCCGCGCAACTCGTGGCCGACGCGCGGAAGCACGGCGTGGAAGTGCGGCCGGTGGACGTGAACGCCAGCGACTGGGATTGCACGCTGGAAGTAGGGTGGGCTGTGCCCACCAGCGAAGTCGCGGATCGTGCGTCGTCGGTTGGTGGGCACAGCCCACCCTACTTGTTGAAGGCGAACGAACGGCCGGATTCCGGTCCCCTCTCCCCCGGCTTTGCGGGGGAGAGGGTCAGGGTGAGGGGGGATGGACCAGAACGGCTTCCACTCCGTCCTGATCCGCCGGCTAAGTTGTTCGAGGATCGTTGTGGTGTTGGAGACGATGGAGACCGCAAGCCCCCTCACCCTAACCCTCTCCCCCAGAGGGGGAGAGGGGACTGCTGCGCCTTGCGGCTCGGGTTGCAGTTGGTTCGCGGGCTGTCGCGGAAGCATGCGGAGCGGATCGTCGAAGCGCGCAACGAGGGCGGGCCGTTCCATTCGTTCGCCGATTTCGCCCGCCGCACCGGGCTGTCGAGCGCCGTGCTGGCCACGCTCTCCGGCTCCAACGCCTTCGCCACTCTGCGCCTGAACCGTCGGGGGGCGTTGTGGGAGTCGCTTCCCGAACAGAGGCAGTTGCCGCTGTTCGACGCGCTGGAATCGGACGAGCCGCCGGTCGAATTGCCGGCGCTTTCGCCGTTCGAGGAAGTCGTCGGGGATTATCGCGCGGTGGGGCTGTCGCTGCGGGACCATCCGCTGAAGTTCGTGCGGCCGCTGCTCGACAAGCTGCGCGTCGTGCGGGCGCGGGATCTCGCCACGCTGCCGGCCGATCGCCGCTACAAGGTGGGGGGACTGGTGCTGTTGCGGCAGCGGCCGAGCACGGCGAACGGGATCACCTTCGTCACGCTCGAGGACGAGACCGGCATGGCGAACCTCATCGTGCGGCAGGACGTGTGGGAGAAATATCGCCGCGTCGCCCGCCGCGCCTCGGCGATGATCGTCCACGGCCGCCTGCAACGGCAGGAGGGCGTGATCCACATCCTCGCGGACAAGCTGGAGGATCTCTCGCGGCAGATGGCGGCCGTCGATGTTCCCTCGCGGGACTTCCGCTGAAGTCGCTCCGACTACCGCCGACTACCGCCGACTACCGCTCCGCGGTGCGATGTGCTATAGCCGTGGCCGTCACATCCGCCCGAGCCCCAGCGGCAGCAGCGAGCCATGGAGGACGAGGTCCGTGAATCGACGGTCGTGCAGCGGACCGGCAAGATCGTCGGGCTGCTGCTGTTCGTCGCCGTGCTGATCTCTCCGGCCCCCGAGGGTCTTTCGCCTGCCGGCCACCGACTCGCCGCGGTCGTGGCGCTGATGGCCGCGCTGTGGGCGACGCAGGCGATCCCGATCGCCGCCACCAGCCTGATTCCGTTGGTCGCCTTTCCGATTTTGGGGATCCAGAGCGCGGCCGAAGTCAGCAAATCCTACATGAGTAAGGAGATTTTCCTGTTCTTCGGCGGCTTCGTGATCGCGCTGGGGATCGAGAAATGGGGGCTGCACCGCCGGATGGCGCTCCACATCGTGCGGGCGATCGGCACGAGCCCCCGCCGCGTGGTGCTCGGGTTCATGGCGGCGACCGCGTTCCTGTCGATGTGGATCAGCAACACCGCCGCCACGCTGATGATGCTCCCCATCGCGCTGGCGATGGTCGCCGCGCTCCGCGAGCTGCTCGTCCCGCCGCAGGCCGACGCCGCCCACGCCACGCGCACCGACGCCGCCCTCGCGCCGCTGGCGACCGTGCTCATGCTCGGCGTCGCCTATGCCGCGAGCATCGGCGGGTTCACCACGCTCGTCGGCACGCCGACGAACGTCGCCTTCCGCGGCATCTGGTCGGAACGGTTTCCCGCCTCTCCCGCGATCACGACCGGCTCGTGGATGATGGCCGTGCTTCCGATCGGCATCGTCTACCTGTTGTGCGCGTGGGCGCTGTTGACCTGGCGGCTGCCGCGGATCGCGGGGGCCGAGCGCTTCGGCCGCGAGTTCTTCACCGAGCGGCTGCGCGGATTGGGTCGCACGACCGCCGCCGAGCGGCGGATCTTCGCGGTGTTTCTGGCGACCGCGCTGCTGTGGATGTTCCGGGCGCCGCTCGAATTCGGCCCGAGCGTGCAACTTCCCGGCTGGCTCGACGGAGTGGCCTGGCTCAGGATGCCCGACGCCGACGTCGCCTCCCGCACGGCCGAAGTGAAACGGCTGGCCGAGTTGATCGACGACTCCACCGTGGCGATCGCCATGGCGCTGCTGCTGTTCGTCATCCCCTCCGGAACGGTCGACAAGGGGCGGACGCAGTATCTCATGGACTGGCAATCCGTCGAAGGCCTGCCGTGGGGAATCCTGATCTTGTTCGGCGGCGGGCTGGCGCTGGCCGGAGGCTTTCAATCGACGGAACTCGCGGTGTGGCTCGGCGAGCGGTTCGCCGCGGCGCTCGCCGGGCAGCCGGCGTGGGTGCTGGTCGCGGGGACGTGCCTGCTGATGACCTTTCTGACGGAGTTCACCTCGAACGTGGCGACGCTGAACGCCACGCTGCCCGTGCTGATCGGGGCGGCCGTCGGCCTCGAGGTCGACCCGCGGCTGGTGGCGATTCCCGCGACGATCGCCACGAGCTGCGCCTTCATGCTGCCGATCGCCACGCCGCCGAACGCGATCATCTTCGGCTCGGGGAAGGTGCGGGTGGGGCAGATGGTGCGGGCCGGGTTCGCGTTGAACCTGCTCGGGGTCGTGCTGTTGACGCTGGCGACGTTCCTGGTGCTGATTCCCCAGATGGGGATTTCCCTGGATTCGTTTCCCGCCTGGGCCGCCGACCGGTGAGACGCACCGATTGGTCGGTTTCCGCCGGGTCTGGCCAATCCGCTCCGTTCGCTTGACGTCGCTCCCTGGGATCGACCATTATTGATCGGTCTCGAACTCGACCTCCCGCCTCCACGCCCGCCGAACAGACGCCGCCCGCCTGCCTTCCCGACGAACTCGTGCATCTTGTCCGGTGCGGCCGACGCGCCGGGCCAATCGCTTTCGGAACCCTTCATGAGCGAACAGTCTCCCCGCAACCGGATCGCGCGGCTGTGCAACGCGTTCCGCACCCGGATGAAGGTCTTGCTGGCCCGCACGGGGCTGGCCCGGCTCGTGGCGCTGGCGATCGTGTTGTTCGCCGCGGTGGCGGCGCTCGACTGGTGGCTGCACCTCGATCCCGTCTATCGCGTGGTGGCCTTGGCTCTGTACCTCGCGGCGCTCGGCGGGACGCTGTGGTTCACGCTGTTCGAGCCGCTCCGCCGTCGCTGGTCCGACGCGGAGGTGCTCGCCTACGTCGATTCGACCGTCCCCGAAAGCGGCGGGATGCTGCTCGACCTGCACGAGCTGCTCACCGAGCGGGACCGGATCCAGGAAGTCGAATCGGAGCGCGGCCGGCAGCTCGCCGACGCCGCCATCGAGGACATCCAGGCGGTCGCGGAGCAGGTCCGGCTGAGCGAGGCGTTCCATCGCCGCACCGCCAACCGCTGGCTGCTCGGCGCGGCGGGAACGATCGCGCTGCTGGTGGTGTTCGGCCTCGCGCTCCCGGAGTACCTCGCGGCCGGGGCGGCCCGCTTGTTCAATCCGTTCTCGTTGGCGCAGTGGCCGCACCTCACGAACATCGACCTCGTGGCGAACACGTGGACCGTTCCGCAGCTCGAGCCGTTCACCGTCACCGCCCACGTCTCGGGCAGCGTTCCGCAACAGGTCACGCTCTCCTACAAGAGCGAGTCGAGCGGCTATTGGGTGAAGGAGCGGCTCGACGTGCAGGAGCAGGTCACGGTCCAGGCGGAGGACGGGACGGAGTCGCCCGGCTACGTCGTCGCGTACACGTTTCCGGAAGTCCGCGAGCCGATCCGGTTCACGCTCGCCGGCGGCGATTTCGAGACGAACCCGCAGAGGATCGAGATCATCCACCGCCCGTACCTGCGGAACATCACCGCGGCGTATTCGTTCCCCAGCTACGCCGGTCTGCCGGACCGCACCGTGCCGGGGGGGCAGATCAGCGGATTGGAAGGGACGCGGGTGCGGCTGACGTTCGAGGCGTCGATGCCGCTCAAGAACGCGGTCCTCGTGCTGGATGAATCGGGGAGCGACATACAGGGCCCGCAAGTCCCCGCCGAAGGGGAAGAAGTCGCGATGGGAAGCGCCCTGCTCGCGAAGGACGCCCAACGGATCCCGCTCAAGCAGATCGGCGAATCCGGGACGACCTTCGAACACTCGCTGATGCTCCGCAAGAACGGCAAGTACGCCGTCGAGCTGTACGAGCCGAGCGGCAATCACCGCGAGGCCAAGCCGGAAATCTACGACATCCGGGTGACGCCGGACGACCCGCCCGAGATCGAGCTACTCGCGCCGGCGGGCGATTTGATCGAGACGCGGCAGGCCTCGATCGACGTCGCGTTCCGCGCCCGCGACAAGCTGGGGCTGGCCAAGGTCGAGTTCCTGTACCGGATCGACGAGGCGGAGCCGGTGAGCCTCTCCGACCGCATCACGGGACCGATCCAGCAGACCGGCACCGACAACACGACCCGCTTCCGCTGGGAATTGCGGCGGATGGACGACCTGCCCGACTCGGGCAAACTGAACTTCTTCGTCCGCGTGCAGGACAACAATCCCACGGGGCGAGGGCTGGTCGAGTCGTCGGCGCGACAGGTGCGGCTCGTGCGGCCCAGCGAATTCCATCTCGAAGCGATCGAGCAGGCGAAGCTGCTCGAAGAGGAGGCCCGCATCGCCTGGCGGAACCAGCTCGAAGCCTGGCAGTTGGGCGCCAAGTTCCTCGAGTCGGGGACCGGCGACGAAGACGATCCGGTATGGACCGCCCTGGCCGACGCGCAGCGGAAGTCGTTCGTCGCCGCCCAGCAGATCCGCTACCACCTCGACGTCCTCACGCAGAAGCACGAGCGGAACCACATGGGGCGGGACTTCATGGCCAGCCGCCTCTCGGTGATCTCCGAGCTCCTCAATCGCTTGACCGCGCAGGAGCACGCGGCGATCGCCACGGGGCTGGGGAACGCGCGCCCCAAGACGGCCGCCGAAGCCCAGGCCGAGCGGCTGAAGACGACGCGCACCCAGGTGGCGACCGCGTTCGAGCCGAACCAGAAGATGTCGGTCCTGATCCTCGAGCGGATGCTCCGCAAGCTCTACGACTGGCGCGACCTGCAGACTTCGACCATCACCACCAAACTCCTGTACGAGCAGCAGGAGGAAGTCCTCGATCTCACCAAGGAGATCGCCCCCAAGACGATCGCCAAGGAAATCGAAGACCTGAGCGACGCCGATCAAGAGAAGCTCATCACCCTCGGCAAGCAGCAGACCGCGATCTTCGACACCGAGACCGGCCTCGAGCAGCAGCTCACCTATCTCATGTACAAGGCCGAGCGGCAGAAGCGGCAGAGCATTCTGGAGCCGTTGCGGGCCGCTTTCGGCCTGTTGCGCGATCGCCGCGTGAACGACCACCTCAAGCAGGCGGCGAAGCTGATCGCCAACAACCAGCCGTCCGACATCCTGAAGAACCAGGAGCAGGCGGTCCGCGAGCTGAAGATCGTTCAGGAGGGATTGCTTCAGGCCGGACAGAAGGTCGATCAGGACGAGGAGCTGTCGCTGGCGATGGTCCCCACGTCGGCGGCCGACTTCGACCCGGACCTCATCAAGCCGGAAGAGTTGGCCGCGACCAAGCCCCCGATCGGCACGGAGGCCGGCAGCGACGAGCCGTTGACGGCCGGCGAGCACACGCTCGAGCTCCCCACGCTGCCGGAAGGGACCGACGCCGTCTCCGCCGCCGTCCGGCTCTCGGTCGAGCTCCAGGACAACGTCCTCGCGCGGGCGAAGTATCTCTCCGAGAACAACACGGACGGGGAGATGCCCCGCTTCATCAAGCTCAAGCTGCACCAGCTCCAGGAGCGTCAGGAAACGGCGCTCAAGGGGATCGACCAGGCGATCGACCAGGCGCAGAAGGCGAAGGACGCACCGGCCGAGGCGCTCCTGCTTTCCGTCAAGGAGGAGTTCGAGCAATCGCAGCAGTTGATCGCGGTCAAGGACGTTCGCCCCCCCGCGCGGCAAATCCAGGCCGATTCCATCGCCACGCTGAAGGACATGCTCCAGTTCCTGGCGATGACCAAGTCGATCGAAGACGGCACGGCCGAAAACCGCCGTCTGGAAGGGGTGGACGCCTTCGGCCGCAACTACCTGTTGCGGGCCGGGGATCTCGATCTGGCGGTCGAAGTCCTGGGCAGGATCGACCACGCCCGGCAGTTGCAGGCCGACGTGGTCCGCAAACTCCAGCGGTTCCAAGCCCATCCCGCGGAGGGGGAGCCGATCGCGAAACTCGAGCAATCCAACCGCCAGCGCGCCGCGGCCGCGCAAAAACAAGTCGGCCGGCTGATCGACGAGATCGGCGAGAAGACGGCCGGCCTGTCGACCGAGGTCGTGGAGCGCGTCCGGCAGACCGGCGTCGGCGCTCTCGCCGGATTGAAGCTCGGCGAGGCGGGGGACCGCGTCGCCGCCGACCGGAACGATCCGCAGCTCGTCGCATCGCTCGAAGAAGCCGGACGCACGCTCACGACGACCCTGCAATCGCTCCGCGACCTGCTCGAAGAGCGGGTCCGCACCGAGCCGGAAGTGATCGCCGCGGCCGAGCCGCCCAAGATGACGCCCGAGGAGTTCGCGCGGCTCACGAGCCGCGACTATCTCGCCGAGCGCCTCAAGGGAGAGACGAGCCTGCCCCCCGAGGTCCGCGACAAGATGGTCCGGGCCTTGGAGCGGGACTTCCCGGAGAAGTACCGCAATCTGCTCGGCGCGTACTACGCGTCGTTCGTGAAGGCCCAGGAGAACGGCGCGCCGAACGGCGAAGCGCCGCCATCCGACGAGACCCCCGACGAAGCGACCCCCTAGGCGCGCGAGCGGCGGAATGTCCGAATTCGAAACTCGAACGAACCTCGAAATCCGAATGTCGAAGCCGATCCGAAACTTCGTCATCGCCTCCCTCGCGATCCTCGTCGCCGCGTCGACGGCGTCCGCGGAAGAGGTCCGCCTGTTCGACAATACGCGTGTGTACGGCCTCGTTCGCGGCGTTACCGAAGCCGGCGAGGTCGTCGTCCAGCAGCCGACCGGGGAAGAGCAGAAGCTCGCCCTGGAGAACGTGATCACCATCCGTTTTCTGGGACGCAACCCGCTCCTCGTGCAGACGGGGACGCAGGAGTTCCGCTTCCTCGAAGGGAGCCGCCTCCGCGGCCAGATTCTGTACAACGACGCCGACGTGGTCCGCGTGCAAACCGCCTTGGCGGGCGTGGTCGACGTCGACCTCGGGCACTTGAAGGGCTTCGTCGCGATGCCGCTCGAAGGTTTCTCCGGCCGCAAGGCGGAGGAACTGGTCGAGCGCCCGCTGGACGGGCACAGTCCCTCGCTGGACGTGGTCCTCGATCGCCGCGGTTCGACGTACCCCGGCGTGGTGCGGCGGCTCGACCAGGTGCAGCTCGATCTCGATCACGAGGACCTGCTGCAAGTCGTGCCGGTCCGCGTGCTGTATGTCGCCGGGGTCCGGCTGGCGGACGCCGCCCGCACGCCTCCCGCTCCGTGGAAGGGGGACGTCCGCGTCCGCATCCGTTCGCGGGACGGCAGCCTCGTGCACGGCACGCTCCGGAAGATCCACCTCGGCCGCTGGCACGTCAGCCCATCGTGGAACCCGGCGGCGCTGCTCGAGCTGGACGTCGAGGAGATCGCCCTCGTCGAATTGATGGGGGGGCGCGTGCAGTACCTCTCGCAGCTCGAACCGGTCCGGGTCGAGGAAAGCACGGTCCTCGCCCCCCCGCAGCCCTACCGCATGGACCAGAGCAGCCAGGGAGACGCCCTGATGATCGCCGGCAAACGCTACCCGCGGGGCATCGGCGTCCATGCCGACAGCGAGCTCACGTTCGACCTCGGCGGGCGGTTCCAGGAGTTCCACTCCGACATCGGCATCTCGTCGCGGATGGAGGACCGGGGGAGCGTCGTGTTCTCGCTGCTCGGCGACGGGAAGGAGCTTTACAAGAGCCCGCTCGTCACCGGCAAGGAGCCGGCCCCGATCGAAGTCCGCGTCCCCGTCAAGGGGGTGAAGGAGCTCACGCTCGAAGTCACCAACGGCGGCGACCTCGACCTGAGCGACGTCGCCAACTGGGGCTCCGCCAGGGTCGTGCGCTGACGAACGTTCCGGAGGTCGAAAATGTCGAATGTCGAAATCCGAATGACGAAAGAAGCTCGAATGTCGAAACCCGATCGAAGGTCGATGGTCGATGGTCGATGGTCGATGGCCGGCACATTCCGGCCGGCATCGGCTCCGCGCGCTCGCTCTTCCTTCTTCGTTCTTCTGTCTTCCGTCTTCCTTCTTCCGTTCCTTTCCGGCTGCTTCGAGATCGACACCCACGTCCTGGTCCACGAGGACGGCAGCGCGACCATCACCGAGACGGTCCGCTTCTCCGAGCGGCTGCTCGACCTCGACCGCACCCGCGAGGACGGCGTGAAGATCGCTTCCCTTCTGTCGAAGGAGGCGGTGCAGGAGCGGATGAAGCATCTGGGCACGGGCATCGAACTGGTGAGCCACGACGTGCAGGAGGGCCCGCAGGCCTCCCGCGAATCGGTCGCCGTGTTCAAGATCGCCGACGTGGACGACTTCCAATACGTCTCGCCGTTTTTCGGCTTCACCGATTACGCCGACAACAACGTGATCCAGACGGAAGTCCTGCCGCTGACCGAGAACACCTGGTGGGGACGGCACAGCGGCGAGATCGCGATCCGGTTCACCCACACGAAACAGCCGAAGCAGCGGCCCCAGCCGAAGGAAGGCGAGGTCGTCAAGGGCCCCTCCCCCCGCGAGCTGCAAATCTACCGCGACCTGCAGCCCGTCTTTCGCGACATGGCCGAGGGCATGAAGCTCCGCTTCACCGTCGAAACCTACGCTCCGGTTCGGGTCTGGCACGGCGTCCGCAACGGCCGCGCCAACACCAGGGCCTTCGACCTCATCGACTTTTCCTCGGAGCAGATGGACCAGTACGGCTACGACTTCCTCAGCAACGAGGAGGTCATGCTCGAGCTGTTGCGGGGCGAGCTGAACGGCCCGAACCTCGCCGAGAACGTCAAGGACCACGTCAACAACTTCACCGTTCCGATCATCCGCCCCACCGGGGCCGACGAAATCTGGTTCCGCCCCGCGAAGCCGCTGTTCGACAAGTACTTCGCCGGAAAGAAAATCAAGGTGCAGCGCGGCCGCGAAAGCGTGGAAGTCCCCGCGACGTGGGAGGAAGTCGGCTACAACCCCAACCCCAACGAGGGGAAGAAGTGACATGTAGCGGAATTCGCAAGAATTCCGCCAGAGACGGAAGCGCGCATCGGAATTCTGGCGAATTCCGCTACCAGAGCACGAGGACATTTTCGTGGCGACAGCACTCGCAGAACCGCAATCCGTCGAATCCGCCCCCCCCGTCATGGGGCCGGAGAAGTTCTATGACGTCTTCCATCGCGTCCGCCGCGAGCTGGGAAAGGTCGTCGTCGGACAGGGGGCCGTCATCGACCATCTCCTCGCCGCCGTCTTCGGCGGCGGGCACGTGCTCCTCACCGGCATGCCCGGTCTGGGACGCACGCTGCTCGTGAAGACGCTCGCCGAGGTGCTCGGGCTTCAGTACCGCCGGCTGCAGTTCACTCCCGACCTGCTCCCCACCGACATCATCGGGGCGGAGGTCCTCGAGCACAACGAGGCGACCGGCGAGCGGAACTTCCGGTTCTTCAAGGGGCCGGTGTTCGCCAACATGCTCCTCGTCGACGAGATCAACCGCAGCCCGACCCGCACGCAGTCGGCCCTGCTGGAGGTGATGCAGGAGCGGCAGGTGACCTCCGGCGGGCAGACCTTCTTCCTCCCCAAGCCGTTCACCCTCATCGCCACGGAAAACACGCTCGACACGGAAGGCATCTGGCGGCTCGGCGAGGCCCAGGTCGACCGGTTCATGATGTCCATCGAGCAGGCCTACCCCACGCCGGAGGAGGAGGCCCGCATCGTGGCGATGACCACGGGCAGTCACGAGGCCGAGGCCGAGCGCGTCAGCACGCCCGATGAGGTGCTCGCCATGCAGTCTCTGGTCCGCGAGGTGCCCGTCGTCCCGTCCGTGCGGGACTTCGCGCTGGCCGTCGTCCGCGCCAGCCGCCCCGGTGAAGAGGGCGCCGCCGAGCGCGTCGCCGATTCGATCCGTCTGGGCGCGTCCCCCCGCGCGGCGCAGGCGCTGCTCTTGGGCGCGAAGGTCCAGGCGCTCGCCGCCGGCCGCAAGCACGTGACCCGCAACGACGTGGTCTCCGTCGTGCGGCCGGTGCTGTCGCACCGCATCCTGCTCGACGTGCGGGCCGAGAGCGAGGGCCGCGACTTCGACTACATCGTGGAAGCCCTCGTCGAAAAGGCCCAGCAGCGCAGCCTGCCCCCCGCCTCGCGCTGGACCCGCGAGATCCTCAAGCCGTTCGCCCGTTTCGGTCGCAACGGCGCCTCGAATTGATCTCTCCATCCAACCCGTTAACCCACGGAACGCCTCGCCGTTCCTTTCATCCCGCGGCGTGCCGAATCACACCCGCCCAAGAGAAGAGGTAGCTCGATGACCAAGCCCGGAGAATTCCTCGTGCCCGAGGAACAGCCCTGGACCGACCAGGAGCTCGAAAAGATCGGCCGCCTCAAGGAGGCCCACGACAAGATCATCACCCAGATCCGCAAGGCGGTTGTCGGGCAGGACGAGGTCGTCAACCTGACGATGATCAGCCTCTTCGGCCGTGGGCACTGCCTGCTCAAGGGGGTCCCCGGCCTGGGCAAGACGCTGCTCGTCTCGTCGCTCGCCGCCGGCCTGTCGCTCAAGTTCCGCCGCGTGCAGTTCACTCCCGACCTGATGCCCTCCGACATCACCGGCACCGAGGTCATCCAGGAGGACAAGAGCACCGGCGAGCGGCACTTCCGGTTTCTGGAAGGCCCGATCTTCACCAACATCCTCCTCGCCGACGAAATCAACCGCACCCCGCCCAAGACGCAGGCCGCGCTCTTGGAAGCCATGCAGGAGCGGCAGGTCACCGTCGGCGGCGAGCGGCGGAAGCTCGACGAGCCGTTCTTCGTGCTCGCCACGCAGAACCCCATCGAGCAGGAAGGGACCTACCCCCTTCCCGAAGCGCAGATGGACCGCTTCATGTTCCTGTTGAACGTGGGCTACCCCCGCGAGCATGAGGAGCGGCAAATCCTGGCGATGACCACCGCCAGCTACGCGGCGGACATCCAGCCCGAGCTGTCGCAGCACGAGATCTCCGACCTGCAGAAGCTCGTCCGCCGCGTCGAAGTGCCGAGCGAAGTGACGGACTTCATTCTCCGTCTCGTCCGCTCGACGCGTTCCGGCGAGCCGGAGGCGCCGGACTTCATCCGCAAGTGGGTCACCTGGGGCGCGAGCCCGCGGGCCTGCCAGAACCTGATCATCGGCGCCAAGGCGGCCGCCATTCTCGACGGCCGCAACCAGGCCAGGATGGAAGACGTGCTGCTGGTGGCCCACGCGGTGCTGGGACACCGCATCATGCCCAACTTCGCCGCCGAGGCGGAGCGGGTCACCACCCGGCAGATCGTGGACGAGCTGCTCCAAACGGTGGCATGAGCTGTCCGCTGTCCGCCGTCAGTTGTCCGCACGGGGAGGATCGAGGATGGAAGAGAGAGGATAGAGAGCGCGATTCTCGTCCGTTCTCGGTCCTCATCCTCGATCCTCCATCCTCGCACTCTCAACTCTCGACCTTCGACCCTCCCCCATGCCCGACTATCTCGACCCCCGCGTTCTGAGCCGCATCAAGGGCTACGAGCTCCGCTCGCGGCGGCTCGTCGAAAGCTTCATGGCGGGCATGCACAAGAGCAAGCTCCTGGGCATCAGCACCGAGTTCGCCCAGCACCGCCAGTACGTCCCCGGCGACGAGACCAAGCACCTCGACTGGAAGGTCTACGCCAAGACCGACCGCTACTACGTGAAGCAGTACGAGGCCGAGACCAATATGCAGGTCGTGTTTCTGCTCGACGCCAGCAACTCGATGTTCTTCCGGAGCGACGAGGCGGCGATGAGCAAGTTCGACTACGCCGCCACCGTCCTCGCCAGCATGTCCTACCTGCTGATGCAGCAGAAGGACGCCTTCGGCCTGGCGTTGTACGACGCCAGGGTCCGCACGTTCCTCCCCCCCAAGGGCTCGCACACGCACTTCCGCAACCTGACGGACGTGCTCGACAAGACCACCGCCGGCCCCGAGACCGACCTCGCCGACGTCTGCCTGACGATCGCCCCGCAGCTCAAGCGCCGCAGCCTGATCATCGTCATCAGCGATTTCATCACCGATCTCGACCGCCTCGGACTGGGACTGGGGCAGATCAGCTTCGGCGGTCACGACATGGTCCTGTTCCATGTCGAAGACCCGCTCGAGCGCGACTTCCACTTCGCCGGACAGACGATCTTCATCGGCAAGGAGAACGAGGGCCGCCTCCTGTGCGAGCCCCGCGACCTGCGCAACGCGTATCTCAAGTCGCGGCGGAAGCACCTCGGGAACGTCCGCCGCACGGCCCTGCAATTCGGCTACGAGGTCGAGGATCTGCCGACCGACGCCCGCCTCGACGAGTCCCTCTCGAAGTTCCTCGCGACCCGCCTCGCCAAACGCCGCCAACGGTGACCGATATGCGAACTGTGTTCCTCCCTCGATTGGCCGCCGGGGCCGTGCCGGCGCCGCCGCGCGTCGCGCTGCTCGCCGCGACGGTGCTGGTCGGCGCGTTCTCCGTTCTTCCGGCGATGGCGCAGGAAGCCGCCGCGCCGGCCGAGGCCGGCCCTTCCGGGCCCTCTCCCTCCGTTCAGCCGCCCGCCCGCGACCCGTACAAGGAGCAGTACGCGGGCTACGTCCCGCCGTTCCTGCCGATGATGCGCGATAACGGCGGCGTGTTCCGCGGGTGGTCCAAGAACGAAGAAGAGATGCGGCTTTCCAGCGAGCAGAGTTTCTTCACGCTCAACATCCTGCACGAAGACTCGCGCGCGAACGCGCTCGTGGAAGCGGGGCTCAAGAAGGAGGCCGAGGGCCAGCACCGCGAAGCGCTCAAGATCTACCAGCAGGTCATCGAGAAGTTTCCCGAGGCGATGTACCGCGTCTCCGAGCACGGCGTGTTCGTGCCGGTCTCGCAGTACTGCCAGCGGCGGATCCTCGGGTTCCCGAAGAGCGACCTCGATTTCTACCGCCAGCTTTACGACTCCCGCGCCCGCGAGGCGTTCGAGCAGGCCCGCCGCCAGTATTCGCTCCTCGGACTGTCGGACATCGTCACGACGATGCTCGCCACCAGCTACGGCGGGCCGGCCCTGCTCGAACTGGGGAACGCCGCCCTCGACAGCGGACACTACCTGGCCGCCCTCGAGTACTTCGGCGCCGTCCAGGAGTTCTTCCCCGACAAGGAGCTCCGCACCCCCGAGCTCGCGCTCAAGATCGAGTTCTGCCGCAAGATGCTCGGGCGGAACGAGCAGGCCGCCAAGATCAACGGCGATGCCGACGGCCGGCTTTCCGCCGAGCAGCGCGGCCAGCTCCAGCAGGTCATCGCGACGGCGCGCTATGAGGCGCCGCCGTTCCACTCCCAGCTCGCCAGCGAGCCGCACGTCGCCGCCGACGATTACACGCTCCACGCTCCCACGGCCGACCCGCTCGGTCTCGTGGATCCGGTGTGGGACGTCGAGCTGCCCGGCTCCCGCCGCGATCTGTACGTCTACTCGCAGCCGGTCGTGACGAACGACAGCCTCGTCTACCGGCACAAGAACATCATCTATTGCCGGTCGCTCCTCAACGGCAACCTCCGCTGGAAGAACGACCTCGGCGGCCGCGCCGTCTGGCAGAGCATCAATGAGCGGCAGTACCCGATGGAAGACGTGCTGGTGCAGGACGGCCTCGTCTTCACGGCGGTGTCGAAGGCCGGGCCGTCGCTCGTGGCGATCGATGAAGTCACGGGACAGCTTCGCTGGGCCTACGGGCCGATGGCGGCCGCCGACGTCGAGCAGTCCCGGATGCGGTTCGAGACCGCTCCCGCCGGCGGTCCGCGGACCGTCTATGCCGGCTACATTCTCGACAACATCGAGGGGGAGACGCACACCGACAGCGAGTACGGCGTGATCGCCTTCGACAGCACGACCGGCCGCGTCCACTGGCGCGCCCCGCTCTGCCGGCTCGCGCCCGGCAAGTTCGCCGGCGGGTTCGCCGAGCAGCGCCGCAACCGCATCCGCAGCTTTTCCTCCCCGCCGCTCTACCACCAGGGGACGGTCTACTACTGCACGAACGCCGGCGCGATCGCGGCGCTCGACGCCATGTCCGGCCGCATCAAGTGGCTCATGCGCTATCCTTACTATCCCGAGTTGCACGACGCGACCCGGCAGTTCGGCGGCGAAGACCAGTACTACCCGGTCAAACCGCACTCCCCCATGTTCTGGTACAACCAGAAGCCGCTGTTGATCGGCGAGAAGATCTATTTCCTCCCCGTCGACTCCCGCATGATGTTCTGCATCGACCGCCGCAGCGGCAAGGTCGAATGGAGCAAGATCAAGGGGACGGTCTCGCGCGACTACACCGGCATTCGCGAGGGAGGCGAGTGCTGGCTCGTCGGCAAGGCCGGCGACGGGAACCTCGTCTTCGTCTATGCCGACCGCAACCACACCGTCCATCTCGTCGACCCTGACACCGGCGAGACGAAGTTCATGTCCGGCGACTTGATCGCCACCGAGGAGCAGCCGATCCTCAAACACCGCTCGTATACGCCCTACAGTTGGGCCACCTACGGCATGAACGAGCGCTGGTACTGCCTCGCCGGCAAGCCGTTTCTGACGCAGGACGACAAGCTCCACATCCCCCGCTTCGCCTATCTGCGGACCGGCAGCTACGGACTGACCATCGCCTGGGCCTACCATCTCGGCGGCATCGACCTGAAGACGCGCCAGAAGCTCCCCGACGAGCGCCGCTACCTCAGCGGCGAAGTCGCCTCCGTCTCTTCCTTCTACATCACCGAACTGATCCCGAAATACAAGGAGGAGCTCGAAGCCCTTCCCAACAAGGACGACAACGCCAAGCGGGCCCTCGCGGAGGCCGCCGAAGTCGTGCTCGACACCGTCCCCCAGAATGAGCATGGCCCGTTCATGCCGTT
>JBBDNU010000161.1:0-15884 GCA_040877365.1 Planctomycetales bacterium | reverse complement strand
CCGAGCAGAGCTGGAAGTACACCACTTTCGACCCACGGATTCGGGTGAAGACCCATTGCTTTTGACCCGGCGTTGTGGAACCCTTCCAGGGTTCCTCATGCATTCGTGTTCCGATTCCCAGGGTGGCGCGGCTGCGCCGCTGACCCTGGGCTTTGTTGTGGAACCCCTTCGGGGTACGGCATTGCGTTGCCTGATCACATGCTGCATCCGCGATCCTTGTGATCCTTTGCGGCTTTGCGCCTTTGCGTCGAAAATCCTTGACCAAGTCGCCGACCGATTTCAATTATGCCCGCTTCTCGACTGTTGCCCGGAAGGGCTTATCCGCTCGGCGCCACGTGGGACGGGCGGGGGACGAACTTCGCGATCTTTTCCGAGAACGCGACCCGCGTCGAGCTGTGCCTGTTCGACTCCCCCGCCGCCGACCGCGAGGCGCACCGCATCCCGCTCCCCGAGCAGACGGACCTCGTGTGGCACGGATACCTGCCGGACATCGGGCCGGGGCAGCTCTACGGTTTTCGCGTGCACGGCCCCTACGCGCCGGCCGCGGGGCACCGCTTCAATCCGCACAAGGTGCTGCTCGACCCGTACGCCAAGCTGATCGGCCGCGACCTGAGGTGGTGCGACGAGATGTTCGGTTATCGCGTGGGGGATCCGCGGGAGGACCTTTCCTTCGACGAACGCGACAATGCCGCCTTCGCCCCCCTGGCCGAAGTGTTCGAGCCGACCTACTCGTGGCAGCGCGACGCGCGGCCGCAGTTGCCCTGGAACCGGGCGGTCATTTACGAGGTCCACGTCAAGGGGTTCACGGCGCTGCATCCACGGGTGCCGAAGGCGCGGCGGGGGACGTATTCGGGTCTCGTGTCGAAGGCGGCGCTCGACCATCTCAAGCGACTCGGCGTGACCGCCGTCGAGCTGATGCCCGTGCACCACTTCGTCCACGACCGGCACCTCGTCGAACGCGGCCTGAAGAACTACTGGGGCTACAACACCCTCGCGTTCTTCGCCCCGCATCGCGGTTACTGCACCAGCGGCAGCGCCGCCGAGGGGGTCCGCGAGTTCAGGCAGATGGTCCGCAAGCTGCACGCCGCGGGAATTCAGGTGATTCTCGACGTGGTCTACAACCACACCGCCGAGGGGAACCAGATGGGCCCCACGCTCTCGCTGCGGGGCATCGACAACGCCGCGTATTACCGCTTGCAGGATGACCGCCGCTACTACCGCGACTACACCGGCTGCGGGAACACGCTCAACATGCAGCACCCCCGCACCTTGCAGCTGATCATGGACAGCCTGCGGTACTGGGTGCTCGAGATGCACGTGGACGGCTTCCGCTTCGATCTGGCGAGCGCGCTGGCCCGCGAGCTGCACGACGTCGATCGACTGGGGGCGTTCTTCGACATCATCCACCAGGATCCCGTGCTGTCGCAGGCGATCCTCGTCGCCGAGCCGTGGGACCTGGGCGAGGGAGGCTACCAGGTCGGCAACTTTCCGGTCGGCTGGGCGGAGTGGAACGGCAAGTACCGCGACGCCGTCCGCCGCTTCTGGAAAGGGGAGGGAGTGGTGTCGGAGCTGGCGACGCGGATCTGCGGCAGCAGCGACCTGTACGAGTACAGCGGCCGCCGCCCGCACGCCAGCGTGAACTTCGTCACCGCGCACGACGGCTTCACGCTGAACGATCTGGTGAGCTACCACGAGCGGCACAACGAGGCCAACGGCGAAGGCAACCGCGACGGCGAATCGCACAACCTGAGCTGGAACTGCGGCGTCGAAGGGCCCGCGACCGACGCGAAGATCATCGACCTCCGCGAGCGGCAGAAGCGGAACTTCATGGCCACGCTGTTCAGCTCGCTCGGCGTGGCGATGATCCGCCACGGCGACGAGCTCTGCCACACGCAGCGCGGCAACAACAACGCTTATTGTCAGGACAACGAGCTGAGCTGGCTCTCGTGGAAGATCGACGGGCGGCAGCAGCAGTTCCTGGAGTTCGTCCGCCGCCTCGTCGCCTTCCGCCGCGAGCAGCCGGTGCTCCACCGCCGGAAGTTCCTGCAGGGACGGCCGGTGCGCGGGGCGGAGATCAAGGACGTCACCTGGTTCGACGAACGCGGGCGGGAAATGACCGACGAGAAATGGAACTCGCCGCAAACCCGCTGCATCGCGCTGCGGCTCGCGGGCGACATGATCGGCGAGGTGGACGAAGACGGGTCCCTGCTTTACGGCGACACGGTGCTGTTCATCCTGAACGGCGGCGACGCCGAGGCGGTATTCACGTTGCCCGAGGTCCGCACCGGCCGGGCATGGCGGATGGAGTTCGACACCGCCCGTCCCGCCGAGACCGGGACCGAGCACGCCGGCGGCGGGAAGTACGCCGCGCTGCCGCGCTCCACCGTGATCCTCCGCACTCCGATCGACCTTCCGGTGACGACATGAATCATCCCACGACATCCCAATCAACGACGGCGCGCTCGCGCGACCTGCGGGGGCTCGCGCGGTTGTACGGCGTGATGGCCGGCTATCGCGACGTCGACAGCCGGCCGCAACAGGCGAGCGACAAGGCGCTGTTGCGGGCGTTGCAACTTCTCGGCTGCCCGATCCAATCCGTCGAGCAGGCGGCGGAGATGATCGCCGTCCGCCGCAAGGAATTGTGGAACACGCCGCTCCCGCCGGTCGTCGTGGCGTGGGACGGAGAGCTGGAGATTCCGCTGCGATTGCCCGCCTCCGCCGCCAAAGGAACGGCGCGCATTCGCATCGAAATCGAACACGGCGACTCCGTCGCGTGGGACGCCGACCTTACAGACGCGCCCGCCACGCGCACGCGCAAGGTCGAACGCACCACGTACGTCGTCAAGCGGTCTCGCGCGCCCGAGACACTTCCCGGCGGATATCATCGGTTGCGGATCGCATTGGGTCGGAAGCAGCACGAGGCGCTCGTCATCTCCGCTCCGCGCGTCGCCTATTCCGACGAGCGGACCGACGGCGGCGACGCCTGGGGCGTGTTCCTCCCGTTGTACGCGCTCCATTCCGAAACGAGTTGGGGGGCCGGCCACCTCGGCGATCTCGAACGGCTGATCGACTGGGTCTCGTCCCTCGGCGGGAACCTCGTCGCGACCTTGCCGCTGCTCGCCTCGGAGCTTGAGTTCCGCGGGGACCCGAGCCCGTATTCCCCCACGAGCCGCCTCGTCTGGAACGAGTTGTACGTCGACATCGAGCGGGCGACCGGCATCGACGACTGCGAGGCGACCCGGAAGCTGATGTCGAGCCGCGCGTTCCGTCGCGAACTGGACGCCCTCCGCCGCAGCGAGCTCGTCGAATACGATCGGCAATGGCAGCTCCAACAACAGGTCCTCGAGTTGTTAGCCGATTTCTTCTTCGAAAGCCGCGCGCCCCACTCCCCCGACCGGGCCGAGTTCGACGCCTTCGTCGAAACGCATCCCCGCGCGGTCGACTATTGCCGTTACAAGGCGGTCCGCCAGCGGCAAGGCACGGGTTGGCCGGACTGGCCGGAGCGATTGCGAAACGGCGACGTCGGCGAGAGCGACTCCGACCAGCACACCTTCCGCCGCTACCTGTTCGTGCAATGGCAGATTCACCGCCAGTTGCACCGCCTGGCGGAGAAGGCCCGCCGCGACGAGTCCCTGTGGTATCTCGATTTCCCGCTGGGCGTGAACCGGCACGGGTTCGACACCTGGCGAAACCGGGAGTTGTTCGCCCTCGACGCCAGCGGCGGCGCCCCCCCCGACGCCTTCTTCACCAAGGGGCAGAACTGGGGCTTCCCGC
This sequence comes from Planctomycetales bacterium, assembly GCA_040877365.1. Lineage (GTDB taxonomy): Bacteria > Planctomycetota > Planctomycetia > Planctomycetales > Planctomycetaceae > JBBDNT01. The sequence continues at coordinate 12,110 of JBBDNU010000161.1, read as the reverse complement.
CGCTGCACCCGCGGCGGCTCCGCGAGAGCGGCTACCGCTACATCATCGATTGCCTCCGGCACCACTTCGAATACGCCCGCATTCTGCGGATCGACCACGTGATGGGGTTGCACCGGCTCTATTGGGTGCCGGAGGGATTTTCCGGCCGCGACGGCGTTTACGTCCGCTATCATCGAGATGAATTGTTCGCGGTCCTGTCGCTGGAGTCGCACCGTTACCGCGCGCGGATCGTCGGCGAGAACCTGGGGACCGTGCCCGATGCCGTCAACGCCGCGATGGAGGAACACGGGCTGTTGGGAATGTACGTCCTGCAATTCGCGGCCAATTCGACGAAGCGGGCGATCCACCCGCCGCCCCCGGCAAACGTCATCGCCAGTCTCAACACGCACGACATCGCCCCGTTCACGACGTTCTGGACGGGACTGGACATCGACTCGCGGTTCGACCTGGAGCTATTGGACGAGAACGAGGCCCGCGACGAGCGCGACGAGCTGGCCCGCATCCGTCGCGCGATGGCCGCGTTCCTGAAGCGGAAGAAACTGCTCGGAGAAGAAGTCAGCGATCCGCGGCGCGTGATGCGGGCGTGCCTGAACCTGATGGCCTCCAGCCGCGCGAAATGCGTGCTCGTGAACCTGGAGGACCTGTGGCTGGAGACGCTCCCGCAGAACACCCCCGGCACGTCGTTCGAGCGCCCCAACTGGCGGCGCAAGGCGCGGTACGCGTTCGAGGATTTCTCGCAGTTCCGCCCGATCGTGGAGATGCTGAAGGAGATCGACCGACGGCGGGGGGGATCGGATGGAGGATAGAAGATGGAGGATGCGGAATGCAGGCGGCTCGCTCCCAAAGTCCGTCGTTCGCTTGGGCCCGCGCGGCCGAAAGCTCCTCTTCCCGTGCATTGAAGGGGAGCTTCGCTATGAATGCGGAGTGATGTCGATGATCGTGATTTCGCCTTTGCCGGGACCGTAGCACCAGAAGATTCGGTAGGCACTGGGCGTGCGGTTCTGGGCGTAAGCTTCCCAAACTTTTTGCTTCGAATCGTAGGGATTCTCGATGCGACTGTACTCGTGGGTGTTCAAGCCGGGATGCTTCGGGTTTTCGAGCAGCAACCGGAGCGTCTTGTGGATCTGTTCGAATAATCCCTCGGATTTCGTCGATTTCGTTTTTTGCCGCTTCTTACTCGGTTTCCGGCGATTACGCAGGGATTGCTCTGCTTTTTCCCGTAATTCTTCATACTTCGCTCGGGCGACTTTGGTCCAATGTTCAGAGAACGGCATTTCAGAGGCTCCTAGCCCTCGAGCTTCGCGACGAGCGCCTCGTCCGCCTCCAGGTCCGGGGGCCCCGCGAAGTCTCCCGCCCGGGCCTGCTCGAGTCCGCGCCGGAGCGACTTGAGCGTCGGCTTGTTTGCATAGAGCCAGGCTTCCCGCTCCGGGATGACGACCGCAGGCTCGATCATGATTTTCCCTTCCACTTCGCGGATGATGAACGTCTTCCCCGCAAAACGGCTGCCCAGCGCAATCCGGCCCTTCGTGTCGGCGGTTTTCGTGAACATTTTCGTGCCTCCTCGAATATGGTCTTCCACATCATAGGTCCGGTGTGGGATAGTGGTCAAGTGGGACTTTCCCACCGTTTTTCTCTTCCACGGCGAAGCGGCAACGATTGCATGACCACTCCCCCTGCCGACTTCGATCTGCCGCACGGAGCGATCTCGCTCGGCGGCGGCCGCGTGTTGTTCCGCGTCTGGGCGCCGCGGGCCGAGCGCGTGGCGCTCGTCCTGTACCCGGAGCACGCGCCGCGCGAAGTCGCCATGCAATCCCGCCCGTTCGGCTACTTCGAGCACGTCGAAGACGGCGCGAGCGACGGGATCCGCTACGCCTATCGCCTCGACGGCGGCCCGCTCCGCCCCGATCCCGCGTCGCGGCATCAACCCGATGGCGTCCACGCCCCCTCCGCCGTGTTTCTGCCGGATCGGTTCGAGTGGACCGACAGCGAGTGGCCCGGCGTACCGCGCGACGAGCTCGTGATCTACGAGCTGCACGTCGGCGCGTTCACCACCGAGGGGACGTTCGCCGCCGTCGTCGACCGGCTGCCCGAGCTGCGCGAGCTCGGCGTGACGGCGATCGAGATCATGCCGGTCGCGCAGTTCCCCGGCGAGCGCAACTGGGGCTACGACGGCGTCGCCCCGTATGCCCCGCAGAACAGCTACGGCGGCCCGCGCGAGTTGCAGCGGTTGATCGACGCGGCCCATCGCGAGGGGCTCGTGGTGCTGCTCGACGTGGTCTACAACCACCTCGGGCCGGAGGGGAACTACCTCGCGGAGTTCGGCCCATACTTCACCGACCGCTATCACACCCCCTGGGGCCTCGCGATCAACTACGACGGCCCGGAGAGCGCTCCGGTCCGCCGGTTCGTGATCGAGAACGCCGTCGGCTGGGTCCGCGACTTTCACGTGGACGGCCTGCGGCTCGACGCGATCCAGACGATCTACGATCTCGGCCCGCGGCATATTCTGGAAGAGCTGCAATCCGCCGTGCGGGACGAAGCCCAGCGGCAGGGGCGGACCGTCCACGTCATCGGCGAGACCGACCAGAACGACGTGCGGCTCGTCACGCCGCCGGCGCGGGGCGGTTACGGGCTCGACGGCATCTGGAGCGACGGATTTCATCACGCCCTGCACGCGCTGCTCACCGGCGAACGCGACGGCTATTTCCAGGACTTCGGCACTCTCGAACATCTCGCCAAGGCGTACAACGACGTCTTCGTCTACGACGGCGGCTACAGCAGGCTACGGAAGCGGCGGCACGGAAATCCCGTCGGCGACGCCGACCGCTCCCGGTTCGTCGTCTGCCTGAAGAACCACGACCAGATCGGCAACCGCGCGCTCGGGGACCGGTACGCGGCGATCCTGTCCCCGGAGGCGCTCCGCCTCGCCTGCGGCCTGTTCGCGCTGAATCCCGGCACGCTGCTGTTGTTCATGGGGTGCGAGTATGCCGAGACGCGGCAGTTCCCCTTCTTCTGCTCGTTCGACGATCCGGAGCTGATCGAGGCGGTCCGCCACGGCCGCCGCCGCGAGTTCTCGGAATTGGATTTCGAGTGGGAGGGAGACATTCCCGACCCGCAGGACCGGGCGACGTTCGAGTCGGCGAAGCTCTCCTGGAGCTGGCCGGAGGGGACGTTGCACGGGCAGGTCCGCCGTCTGATGCGCGACCTGCTGCACGCCCGCCGCGGCTGGTCCGCCCTCCGCGATCGCCGTCACACGCGAGCGCGCATCGTCGAGTCGGGCCCGGCCGTCGCGGACGCGACCACCGCCGCCGAGCCGCCGCCGCGTCTGCTCGTGATCGAGCGGGGGGTCGATGCGGCGCTCCTCGGCTGCGCGAACGTGTGCGATCGTCGCGTCGTGCTGCCTGCCGTCGAGACCGGCGTTCGCCGCCCCTTGCTTTCGACCGCCGATTCCCGGTATGGAGGAGACCGCCGGCCGGACGACTCGCCGCATGAACTGCGTCCCTTCGAGCTGATGCTGTTCGGGCCAGCGGAATGGTCTCTCCCGTGAACGACGACGATCAACTCATCGACGAACTGGTGGAGCGGGTCCATCGCCGGCTCGACAGGCCGCGCGTCCTCCGCCGCGCGACCTATCGCTTGCAGCTCGAGCGGGGCCGGTTCGGATTTCGGGAAGCGGCCGACGTCGTCCCATACCTGCACGAGCTGGGAATCAGCCACGTCTACGCCTCGCCGTTCCTGACCGCCCGCACGGGGAGTTCGCACGGATACGACGTGGTCGATCACACGCGGCTCGACCCGGCGCTCGGCGGCGAAGAGGAGTTCGCGAAGCTCGTCGCGGTCCTGCACGAGCACGGGATGGGCCTCTTGATGGATCTCGTCCCGAACCACATGGGCATCGTCGGCGAGAACGCGCACTGGAACGACGTGCTCGAGAACGGCGCTTGCTCCCCCGCCGCACTGTGGTTCGACATCGACTGGTCCCCGATCAACCCGCTGTTGAAGAACCGGCTGCTGTTGCCGGTGCTCGGCGACCAGTACGGCCGGGTGCTCGAATCGGGAGACCTGCGCGTCGAGTACGACGACGGAGCGTTCTTCGTCCGCTGCTTCGACAACCGGTTCCCCGCCGATCCGCGGACCTACGGACAGATCCTCGGCCGCCGGCTCGACGAGCTCCGGGCCCGGCTGCCGGACGACGATCCCCCCCGCCTCGAAATGGAAAGCATCCTGACGGCGATCGACTATCTTCCCGAGCATACCGAAACGAACCCCGAGCGGATCGTCGAGCGGCATCGCGAGAAGGAGGTCGTGAAGAGCCGTATTCGCCGCCTCGTCGTGGACTCTCCCGCGATCGCCGAGTTCCTGCGCGAGAACCTGGAGGACCTGAACGGCGATCCGGCGCGGCCCGACAGCTTCGACGCGCTCGACCGCTTTCTCTCCGCGCAGGTGTACCGCCTCGCGCACTGGAAGTCGGCCGGCGACGAGATCAACTACCGCCGCTTCTTCGACGTCAACGAGCTGGCGGCGATCTGCATGGAAGAACCGGCCGTCTTCGAGCAGACGCACCGTCTCGTGTTCGACCTGCTCGCCCGGGGCGACGTCGATGGCCTGCGGATCGACCACATCGACGGTCTGTTCGACCCGCGCGACTACGTCTGGCGGCTGCACCGGGGCCATCTCTGGGCGCTGGGGGAACGGGAGTGGAGCGCGATGCGGGAGGAAGGGGGCCGAACCGAGTACTCAGTTCTCAGTACTCAGTACTCGGTACCCGGTGTCGAGCAGCCCCTCCCCGACGAATTCCTGGAGCGCTTATGGCGGCGGCTCCGGGGGCCCGAGCTGCCCCCCGCCGACCCGCTCGGCTGGCATCACGAATGGGCCGCCGCGCTCCATGCCGAGAGCGGCGGGCGCGTCGATCTCTCCCGCGTCGACTTCGCCGGCGGCCGGCTGCCGCTGTACATCGTCGTCGAGAAGATTCTCGAAGCGGATGAGACGCTCCCGACCTGGCCGGTCTCCGGGACGACCGGCTACGAGTTCCTCGATGCCTGCGCCCGGCTGTTCGTCGATCCCCAGGGGTCCCGCGACGTCGAGCGGAAGTACCGCACGTTCGCCGAGTTGCGAGACGACTTCTCCGAGGTGGCCTACGAGTGCAAGCTGCTCATCCTGCGGGTGGCGATGTCGGGCGAGTTGCAGATGCTGGGCTACCGCCTGAATCGTCTCTCGGAGCAGCAGCGCCGCGCGCGGGACTACACGCTGAACAACCTGACGGCGGCCCTCCGCGAGATTCTCGCCTGCTTTCCCGTCTATCGCACTTATCTCGTTCCCGACCGCACCGTCGAGCGGGACAGCCGCTTCCTCGATTACGCCGTCCGCCGCGCGAAGCGCCGCAATCCGGCGATGGAGGCCCAGCTCTTCGATTTCGTCCGGGACACGCTGCTGTTCGAGCAGCCCCCGCATCCGGACGAGCACGTGCAGCTCGTCCGCCGCTTCTTCGTGGGACGCTTCCAACAGACATCCAGCGCCGTGATGGCCAAGAGCGTCGAGGACACCGCCTTCTACCGCTATTTTCCGCTGGCGTCGCTGAACGAAGTCGGCGGCGTCCCCGAACAGCCCCGCGACGCGCTCGAGCGGTTCCACCGGGCGAACGTCGAACGCCTCCGTCTCCGCCCCGAGGCGCTGCTGGCGAGCACCACCCACGACACGAAGCGGAGCGAGGACGTCCGGGCCCGCATCCACGTCCTGTCCGAAATCCCCCGCGAATGGGCGAAAACCGTCACCCGCTGGGCGCGTCTCAACCGCAAGCTCCTCGACGACGTGGACGGCGAACCGGCCCCCAGCCGGAACGACGAGTATCTCTTCTACCAGACGCTGGTCGGAATCATGCCCGCCGCCGGGACCGATGCCGCCGGTCATGCCGCCCTCGTCCAACGCCTCCAGTCCTACATGGAAAAGGCGACGCACGAGGCGAAGCAGCACACGAGCTGGATCAGCCCCGTACCGCGCTATGACGACGCGGTGCGGCAGTTCGTCGCCGCGTCTCTCCGCGACGAGCCGCGGAACCGCTTTCTCGCCGACGTCCGCGCGTTCTGCGCGGGGATCGAGGGCGCGGCGCGCTACACCGCGCTGTCGCAACTGTTCCTCAAGCTGGCCTCGCCCGGCGTGCCGGACGTCTATCAGGGACAGGAGCTGTGGGACGACAGCCTGGTCGACCCGGACAATCGGCGGCCGGTCGATTTCGGCCGCCGCGCCTGGCTGCTCGCCGAAATCCGGGCCGAGACCGAGTCCGCCGGCGGACGCTCCCGCTTCGCGGGGAAACTGGCCCGCGCTCCACAGGACGAGCGGTTGAAGCTGTTCGTCACGTGGCAACTGCTCCAGTTCCGCGCCGCGCATCCGGAAGCATTCACCGCCGGCGATTACATTCCGCTCTCCGCGGCCGGCGCGCAGCGCGACCACGTGTGCGCTTTCGCCTGGCGGTGGACCGCGGCGAATGGGGCGGCGCGGATGGCCGTCGCGGTCGCCCCCCGGCTGCTTGCGCGGCTCCTGCGCGGGGGCGCGGGCGATGCCGTCGAACCGCGCCCCCCGCTCGGGGCGGAGATTTGGGCCGACACGATCATCGCCCTCGACGATTCGCCGGCGGCGCCGCTCGTGAACTGGTTCACGCGGCGGGCCTGCGACGTGCCGATGGGGTCGTTGAAAGTCGGCGCAATCCTCGCCGAGTTCCCGGTCGCGCTGCTCGTCAGCGGCATGTGACGCCCCGCTCCCTTCCAGGGAGGGGGTTGGGGGAGGGTGAATGGTCACGGAACTCATCACTCAAGTAGTTCCAAGTTCGCGCAGGCGTGTCATGCCCGCGCAGGCGCGTCATGCCCGCGCAGGCGCGTCATGCCCGCGCAGGCGGGCATCCAGCGGCGGCGCGGACGACGGGCTGGATTCCCGCCCCCGCCGTCGCTGGGGGCAGGCGCTGCGCGGGAATGACGGAGTCGCGTTCTTGGAACCACTGACACTCTCCCCCCTCTCTCGAAAAGAGGGGAGTCCAGCAGGTCACTCCGAACGCAGCGTCGCGAGGATCGGCGTGCGGACCGCTTCTCGAACGGCGAACAAGGCGGCGGCCATGCCGACCGCGAACACCGCGGCGAGGATCGCGGCGCCGCCGAGCCAGGGGACGTCGGCCCCGGTGCTGCGGAGATGGGGAGCCATCGCCAGCATCGCCGAGACCGTGCCGGCGAGCAGCCCCCAAGCCAGCAGGAAGGCGTTTTCCCAGAGCACGAGCACGCCGAGTCCGGCATTGCGGAAGCCGACCGCGCGCAACAGCGCGAGTTCTCCCCGCCGCTCGAGCACGTTGCGGAGCATCACCGTCGCCAGGCCGAACGTGCCGAGCAAGAGGCCCAGCCCCCCGAGCGTCTGGAACGTCGAGAGATATGTGTTCTGCACCGCGAGAAAGGCTGCGAGCCGCTCGACGACCGGCTCCGCGTCGAAGCCGTAGCCGGCCAATTCCGTTTCCAGCAGTCGGCCGAGTTCGGCGGCGTCGGCCTGCGACAGCAGGCTGCCATCTCCCGGCTCGTCCCCGATCAGGAAATAGCGGTAGCCCGACTGCTCCGGGTATAGCCGCTGGAAGTTCTCCTCGGACATCAACAGCACCCCCTGAAACACGCTGCCGTCGAACATGCCGACGATCTCGAGCACGTAGTCGGGCGATTCCTCGTTGGGGACGGCGATCGTGTCGCCGATCCCCTTGTGCAGGCTGTATTGGAGGGTGTTGGCGTCGCCGAGGACGGGAATTGGAGTGACGAGTGACGAGTGACGAGTGACGAGTGACGGGTCCGGCGAACTCTCTTCTCTCGTAACTCGCAACTCGTCACTCGTAACTCCCCCTCGTAACTCGCCACTCGTAACTTTTTCCTCTGACCTCTGACCTCTGACCTCTGACCTCTGATTCAGCAGCAACCGCCACGGCTCCGCCGCCCGCGTGTCGGCGAATTCGAAGCCCCCGCGGTCGATCATGCGTTGCGGCACGCCGAGAATCGTCGGAAGTTGCGTGCGGTAGATGTTCAGGCAACTCGCGTCTTCGCCGGGCTTCATGCGGAACGGCACGATCCGCATCGCGTCGAGCAGTCGGGCCGCCTCGGAACCGGGCGCGGGGCGGATGCCGAGTTCTTCGCGCCCCGTGGCCGTGTTCGGATCGTGGAGGATGGGGACGCTCGACTCCGCGACGAGGCGGAAGCCGCCGTTGCCGGAATCGCGGTCCGGCCGCTCCTCGATCGGATTGCGGCGTCCGGCCGCGACCGCGACGATCACGAACGTCGCCGCCGCGATCAACCCCACCGTGAACACGCTCCGCTGCCGATGCCGCGCGGTGTTCCGCATGCCGAGCCGGCCGAGACCGGCGATCCCCCGGCCGCGGACGGCGAGCGCGCGGTCGGCGTCGAGCCACGCCGAGAGAAACGACAGGCTCGCCGCGAGCAACAGCGTTCCCACCAGGAAGAATGCCACGACCTGCCACGAGAAGCCGGCGAACGCCTCGACGTTGAGAATCGCGCCGGTCAGCACGCCGATCAGCAGCGCGGCGGCGATCGCCGCGCACGTGATGCCGATCCATCCCGCGCGGCGGCCGCGGCGGCGTTGCGCTCCCGCGGCGAGCGGCGGCTCCGTCGCCCCGGCGAGCAGATCCCGCGGGGCGATCTTCCGCAGTTGACGCAGCGCCCACCAAATCGCGATCGCGGCGACTCCCACCGAGATCGCGAAGCCGATCGCGAGGCTCTGCCAGTGCACCGAGACGAACAGGAACCGCGTGCCGATCGCTCCGATCCACCACGTCCGCAGTCCGTGCACCATCAGCGCGGCGTATCCCACCGCGGCGGCCGTGCCGATCAATCCGCCCACGCAGACGACGAGCAATCCTTCGGTGAAGTACATCCGCCGCACTTGCGCCTGCGTGAAGCCGATCGCCGAGAGCAGCCCCACCTGGGCCGCCCGGCGTTCGACCCCCAGCCGGAACAACAACACGATCAAGATCGTCGCCGCCAGGATCAGGAAGAAGCTGAAGCCGATGAACAGGCCGGCGAAATCGGTGGTCCCGCTCGCCGCTTCCAGCCCGCGGAACTTGACCGGCTGAAAGGCGAGACCGACGGTTTGCGGGTTGATCGTCGCCAGCAGTTCGTCGGCGAATTCTTTGCGGAACTCGGTAGTGGTCTTCCCGGTAGGAAGCGCGATGCGGAGCGACGTCTGGCCGCCGAAGCGGCTGCCCCACAAGTCGCGGGCCGTGTCGAGCGAGACGAACGCCTTGGGGGTCGCCCGGCGTTCCTCCCAGTATTCGTCGTCGCGGGGGGTGACGCGGCCGAGCTTCATCGGGAACGGCTGGTCCCAGTCGGCGTAGTCCTCGACGTCGGTGACGCCGCGGACTTCCGGCGTGAGGCCGCGGTCATCGGCCGGCCCGGCGAGCTTCACGATGCCGCGGACGGTGAACGTCGCGACGTCCTCGACGATCTCGGCGTGGGCGCCGACGCGGTTGTAGGTGAGCGTGATCTTATCAACGGGCGAAACGCGCAGGTCCGCGGCGAGCCAGTCGTTGAGGATGATGTCGCGCGAGTCGAGCGGGAATGCCGGCGGGTCGCCGACGTATTCGAATTCGCCGAACGGCGAGGCGAACGGCAGCTCGACGCCCGCGACGATGGAGTACATCGAGTAGCGGTTCGTCCGTTGTCCGTTGTCCGTGGTCGAAGTGACGCGTGACGAGTGACGAGTGACGAGTGACGGGTCTTCCGAGCCCTCTTCTCTCGTAACCCGTAACTCGTCACTCGTAACTTCCTCGGGGGCGATCTCGTTGGCAAGATATACGAGGACCGGCTGCTCCGCGAGGCCGCGCTTCGCCGCCGCCCGCTTTCCCGCGGCGGCGAGCGAGTCTTCGAGGACCATGCGGTCGCTTTCGAGCGAGAGGTAGCCCTGCTCGTCATGCGCGCGAAGCCTCAGCCCGAGATCCTCGAGCCGCCATGTGCGCCGCAGCAGCTCGTTCAGCGCGGCGGCGGTCTCCGGCCCGATCGCCTCGCCGGACGGGGGAGCGGCCGGCGAGAGCCGGCCGGCGCGTCGATCGATCGCCGGGCCGTCTTCGCTGTCGGTCCCCCGCGACGAGGCGGCATCCACCGGCGGACCCACCGGGGGGCTGACGCCCCCCGCTCGCCTGGATTGCGCGAACAGCGCGTTGACGCGGGCGGGAACGATCTCGATCCGCCGTTCCTCGGGGATGCGGATGCGCTCTTCAGACAGATCGAGTTTTTCCTGCAATGTGGCGAGTGGGACGAACGCGAGCAGCGGGATCTGCTGCTGCGGGTCGAGGCCGAAGCGGGCGGCCCCCAGTTCGTCCGGCAGGATCTCGCGGACCGCGAGCGAAATCGCTTGCGAAGTCGCGTCGCGCTCGCCGAACAGAGACTCGCGGGGGACCGTCTCGGGGAGCTCGACGCGGAGCGTGATCTCGTCGCCGGGCGCGACGCCCAGCGCTTCCGCCGTGCGTGCATTGAGGATCGCTTCGTTTCCGGACGGCGGCGCGACGTCGCCGCGATCGATGAGCTGCCACAAGCGGGCGTCGACGCCGTACACGTTCACCCGTCCCGCGCGCGACATCTCACCCGTGGCGGCGTCGCGGCGGTCGAGACTGCCCTGCATCACGAGGGCCGGAGCGATCGCGGCGAAGCGCTCGGACCATGTGGGCTGCCGCGCGATTTCATCGGCGAGAGCCTCGCGAAAGAAGCGTTGTCCCTGGAGAGCGTGATCGACATCGCCGAGACGCACGAGGCTCATCGCCCGCAGGCTGTCGCGGACGGAATCGCCGACGGCGAGCGCCCCCCCGATGACCGCCGTCCCCGCGACCACGCCGAGCAGCACGGCGAGGTTCGTTCGCCAATAATGCAACAGTCCGGCGACGAGAAGTCGGGAACGGGTCATGCATCCCGCTCGTTGAACTGATCGCTGGGAGCTCCGATGATCTGGTTGACGCTGTCGTGATCGAACCAGACCGGAACGCCCCCCGGCGCGAGGAACACCGCCACGCCGTCACGGACGACCAATGCCCCGGGGTGGTCCACTTCGAACCGCCGCCCCCCGTGCAGTTCGACCGTGAAGACACGGAACGGCTGGAGCGTGCGGAGGCTGTCGAGAACGTTGTCGAAGTTATCTGGCGTCATGACTCGAGGTGCGAATGGAATTCAGTGAAGGAGATGCGCGTCCCGGAGTTGAATCGTTCTCGGCGAAGAACGATCCATCGATATTCTATCACGCGAGGCGTTCCGAACAACCGGCGAGTCCATTGATGAGCTTGCCATCCTGCAACTCCGCTCGCCGGGGGAAGCGGTTCGCGAGTTCTTGGCTGTGCGTCACGCAGATCAGGATCGCCTGTTGCTCCTGGCTGAGTTCCAGCAGCAGCGTGCCGACCCCTTCGGCGGTGCGGCGGTCGAGGTTGCCGGTCGGCTCGTCGGCGAGCAGCAGCGCCGGCTGATTGATGAGCGCCCGGCAGACGGCGACCCGCTGCCGTTCGCCGCCGGAAAGTTGCGCCGGCCGATGGGCGATCCGCTCCGCCAGGCCCACGCGGGCGAGCAGTTCGCGGGCGCGTTTCTCCTCGGCATCGCCCGCCCCGGTTCCCGCGAGCGCCGGGATGAGCACGTTTTCGAGCACGGTGCACTGCGGCAGGAGATGATGGTCCTGGAAGACGAACCCGACGTGCTCGTTGCGGAACCGGGCGAGTTCGGCGGGGGACATCGCCAGCGGATCGCGGCCGAGGACCCGCAGCGTCCCCGCCGTCGGCCGGTCGAGCGCCCCGACGATGTACAGCAGCGTGCTCTTGCCGGACCCCGACGGCCCCGTGATCGCCAGCGCGTCGCCCCGCCGCAGATCGAGATCGACCTCGCGCAGGACGGACAGCGACCCGTCCGCGGTGGGGAATTCGCGGGAGAGGCCGCGGATGGAGAGATCGGCGGGCGACGGGGACATGGGGTGCGGGGCGGCGGGATGAGGATGGAGGATGGAGGATGGAGGATTCAAGTCGGTTGTCCAGTACCGAGTACTCAGTACGCAGCACTCGGTACTTTCAGCTCGAGGTTCGCTCGACTCTCAACTCTCGACTCTCAACTCTC
>JBBDNU010000160.1:0-16216 GCA_040877365.1 Planctomycetales bacterium | reverse complement strand
AACCTCGCAGCCCTCCCCGAACCCGAATTCACCCACAGATTCTGGTGAGGAGGCCTCTTTCGCAGCGTTTATACTGCGTGCAATCCGCTCACGTGAGGGCGGGCAACTGAGCTGTTGTGTTAGGCGTCGGGTGGCGGGTCACTGCCTTGACGGGCTGCGCCGTCAATCGGCGTCCGTCGAGGAGGAGGACCGGGGGACCGCTTCGATCTCGAAGAGATTGAACCACGAGCGCGACGACGGGCAGTGGATCTGCACGAACCGCGCCTGCGTCCCCGCCGGGCATGCGACGGACAGCACGTCGTTGTCGTCGCGAGTGCCCGAGAACGCGCGCAACAGCCGGGCTCGCGCGCGGTCCGTTCCGATCGGCGTCGTCGAGACATAGAACTCGTGCGTCGCGTCCCCCTGCGGAGAAAATTGCAAAGTCGCGCGGATCTCGGCCAGGTCGTGGACCGCTCCAAAATCGGCCTCGATCCAGCCCTTCCAGTCGCCGCTGCTCCAACTGGTCGCCGGATCGCCGTCGAACGCCACTTCCGGGAGTTGCGACTCCCTCCACCAGCCGCTCGCGCTGATGGCCGCCGGCTTGAGCGAATCGACGCCGGTCGCCAACGGCGCGACGTTCACGATGCAGCGCGTCACCGAGGCCCACGGCACGACGAGGCGGCCCAGCACGCTCTTCACCGGCAACCCTTCCTCGACGGGAAACCCGGTCAAGCGGTCGCCGTTCGCGAAGTTCAACGCTGCCGACTCGCGGTCCGCGGCGACCTCGATCGACGCGAGCTCGCGGAGCGGGACCTGGGTGCGGCCGAGCTTCGTGTCGAATGCCACGCGGTCGTCCCGCAATTCCGGCGCACCGAGGAGCCGCGAACCATCGACGAGTTCGAGCGTCACGTGAATCGGGGCGCCGACCGCCGCGGCCGCTTCCGCGTCCGGCGGGGCCGCGCGCAGGGCCTCGCCGGAAGAGATCGCGAGAAAGGCAAGAAAAACAGGGGCCAAAGCGATCCGGCGGGGCATGGTCCAACTCCTGCATCAAGGGAGAAACGGTCCGGCGACGTCGGCAGCGACGGACGATGAGACGGTGCGGCGACCGGTTTGGTTTCCAAGGAATCGTATCAATCGGTTCCCGGCAGATCGTAACGATTCGGTATCCTTCTCGATCGATGCGCGACACGGTCTGGCCGGTTCCGATCCCGTATGCATGGCCGGTCGGCATGTGACGGCCGCACGTGGCCGCGGGGGCTTCCGCTGCGCGGTGCGTCCCCGCCACCCGCCGCGCCGCGGCCCCCGCCGGCGATCGAACGGCGAAGCTTGCGGTCGCGGTCGCGAATCCGCAATGATGAACGGAGCCGGCGGCCGACGGACCGCCGCGCCTGTGCTTCCCGATGGGGATCGACTCGACATGGCCAGGAAGAAGTCCGGCAGGGACACCACGCCCGACGAGAACGCGCCCTCGTTCGAGGACGCGCTCGCCGAGTTGCAGCGGATCGTCGCGGATCTCGAGGACGGCGCCCTCGGGTTGGAAGAGTCGCTCGCGCGGTTCGAGTCCGGGATGAAGCTGTTGCGGACCTGCCACCGGGTGCTCGAACAGGCCGAGCAGCGGATCGCGGTCCTCACCGGCATGGACGCGAACGGCAACCCCGTCACCGCCCCCTTCGACGCCGCCGCGACGTTCGACCCGGCCGAGCAGCAACGCCGGGGCGCGGACCGATGCGCCGCGGCCGAAGTCTCTCCGTGCGACGAGGACGAGTCGCGCGTGCTGTTCTGACGGCGGCGAACTGGCCTCGCCGTCCGGCGGCGCGCCGCTGACCGAGCCGTCATGCCCGCGAAGGCGGGCATCCAGCGGGTGCAGCGAAACTGGATTCCCGCCTGCGCGGGAATGACGGGGGGAACCCTGCCTTCGCTGGGGGCAGCCACGGCGCGAATGACGGGCGCGAAGTAGCTGAGTTCCGGCGACCGCTGCGGGGCAGGAATTGGTCTCGCCGTACCATTTGGCCGTGCGATATATTCGCGCCGATTCGATTTGGAGACGACACGGATGTCGCGACTGCGGAACAGGCTGCTGGTCACGCTGGCGCTCGTCGCGGCCGGCGATTATCTGCTGTTCGGCCATCCCGCGGGGTGCGGCGTGACGCTGTTCGCGCTGTGCATCGCCGGCATGGCGGTGCTCGGCGCGAGGCGGCGGGCGGAGTGGCCCGTCTTCTGGTGCGCGGTGTGGCTGGCGCTCGCCCTGGGGGCGACGGTCGAGGCCTCCATCCTCGGCCGCTGGCTGCTGTTGCTGCTCGGTTGGACGATCGTCGCGATGGCCCTTTCACCGGAGCGGGAATCGTTCCTGAGAGGGACCCGCCGCGGGTTGCTGGGAGGCTTGGCGAGCCTGCTGGCGGGGCCGAAGGACGCGCAGCTCTACCTGCGTTCGCGAACGCCGCGTCGCGAGCTCTCGCTCTCGACGCTGGGCGCGTACGTGCTGCCGGTCGCATTGGTGGCGGTCTTCGCAGCACTGATCGTCCCGGCGAACCTGGTGCTGTCGCGATGGACGATCGCCGGCTTCGACCGCCTCCGCGAGCTGCTGTCGTTTGACCTGTGGAGAGCCGTCACGCCGCAACGAGTGCTGCTGTGGGTCGGGGTCGGAGCGATCGCGTATGGTCTGGCGCGGTATCGGCCGCTCCGCCGCCGCGAGCGGCCGGAGCGCGCCATCGCGGTGGTCTTCCCGGAGGACGCGCGGCAGCGGAACGCGCTCCGCGCGGCGCTCCTCACGTTCGGCGGCCTCAACGCCCTATATCTGATCGCGAACGCCGTCGATGTCGTCTACCTGTGGTTCTCGTTCGAGCTGCCGGAGGGGATGAGCCACGCCGAGTTCGCCCACCAGGGGGCGTACCGGCTGATGGCGGCGGCGGCGCTCGCGGCGGTCACGGTGACGGCGGTGCTCCCCACCGGCTCGGCCCGGCTCGCGCATCGCGGTCTGCGGATCTTGGGCCACGCCTTCGTCGTGCAGAACCTGTTCGTGCTCGCTGCCGCGGCACGGCGATTGGAACTGTACGTCGAGGTCTACGGCCTGACGCGGTTCCGAGTGGCGGCGCTGTTATGGATGCTCCTCGTGGCGATCGGCTTCGCGTTGATTCTGGTCCGCATCCAGCGGAGGCTGCCGGTCGCGTTCCTGTTCCGCACGAACGCCGTCAGCACCGTGCTGCTGCTCGCCGCCGTGGCGGTGCTCGACATCGACGGCTTCATCGCGGGCTGGAACGTGCGGCAGTACGAACGCGGGGCGCATCCCGCGGTCGACGTGGCGTATCTCGAGCGGCTCGACGCGGGGGCGCTGCCGGCGCTCGCGCGGCTGGTGCGATCGGCCGAGTCGAAGTCGGACCGAATGGTCGCGGACCGCGCCCGCGATGCGCTGCGGGTGCGGCTCGACGAGGAGGCAGCGGCGCTGTCGAGCTGGCAAAGCTGGACCTGGCGCCGCGCGCAGGCGGTGGCGCGGACGAGCGATATCACGCCGACGATCGCGCGGCGGTGACGTCCGAGTGCATCAACACGGGGGGCGTCGTAGTACGGACTTAAGTCCGTACTACGACGCCTCTTTCGGCGTTATGATAGCACCGACAGGCCACTATCGGTTTGTCGAGGACGGAAGGAGTGGAATCATCGTTGTGATCCGTGGTGGTTTGGGGACCGTTCGACTGTTGGCGGTCGGGCTGAATTCCGGCGCGGCATTGCTTTCCTGATGGCGGGGCACGCCAATGGCGGCGACGCGGACGCGAGGCGAGCGGAAACGATCGGGCCTCTTCGGCACCTCGCACGCGTGGCGGCCGAAAAGTTCGGAACGGACAAGGGGCGAGCGAAACGGCTGGGGCGTCATGGCGGCGGGGCTCGTGTTGTTCGCACTCGCCGGTTGTTTCGCTGTGGACAACATCCTTTTCCTGAGGACCGCTGCGCAAGCGAATGGCGAGGTGGTGTCCAATCGGGAAGAGCGTTCGCGGGGCAAGGGCGGAGGCGAAACGGTACAGTACTACGCGCTCATTCGCTTCGTGGACCAGGCGGGGGTGCCGCATCAAGTCGAACCTCGGATGGGGGAGACCTCACCGCTACCGCTCGGGACGGCGATGCCGGTCCTGTATCCGCCCGAAGCGCCGGCGCGTGGCCGGGTCGGTGGTTCGGACCTGTGGGACCGGGTCTATGGTTTCATAGCCTTGGGGCTGTTCTTTCTCGCATGCGGGAGTCTCCTGGTGTTCGGCTCACGCTGCCTGGCGCGGTGGGGCGTGCCGATGCGGAGGTGAATGACGCTGCGCGGTGCGAATGATGAGGTCGCGAACATGGCCGACGAATTGCTGAGCGAGGATTTCCGCGTCGATATCGGCCGGGCGGCCAATGGACGGGACTTTCTTCGGGTGGTTCACCTTCCGAAAGGCCGCCAGCGCACGGTCATTGGTCGCGGCACGGCACGAGAGATCGCCCATGAGCTGGCGTCGGATCTGTTGCGCGAAATCGCAGCGGACGACAGCATCTCATGAATCAATCTTGGGACCGCCACGGCACCGAGGGGATAAACCCCTCGGCTCATCGGGCAGGAAAATCTCTCGTCGGGACGCTCAGGCGAACAGCTTTTCGACCTTGTTGCCGCCGTCCACGATCTTCAGCGGGCGGCCGATCGAGCTGTAGTTCTCCTTGCGCGGATCGACCCCCAGGGCGTGGCAGAACGAGCAGAACAGGTCGGGCACGCTCACCGGCGAATCGGCGACCGCGCTGCCGTCCCGCGTCGTCGCGCCGATCGCCTGGCCTCCCTTCACGCCGCAGCCGGCGAGCGCGGCGTTGAACGCCCGCGGATAATGGTCGCGGCCGGTGCGGGCGTTGATCCGCGGGGTGCGGCCGAACTCGCCCATCCACACCACGAGCGTGCTGTCCAAGAGTCCCCGCGACTTGAGGTCCGACACGAGGGCCCCGAAGCCGGGATCGGCCTGGCCGGCCAAGCGCGTGTGCCGCTCGAAGTTGTCGGCGTGCGTGTCCCACCCGCCGAGTCCGACTTCGACGAACGTGACCCCCTTCTCGACGAGCCGCCGCGCGAGCAGGCAGCCGCGGCCGAAGTTCGTCGCGCCGTACTGCCGCTGCACCGCGGCCGGCTCCTTCGACAGGTCGAACGCCTCGACGTCGCTTGAGAGGAACAGGTCCGCCGCCTTCGCGTACAGCTTGCGATGGTCCTCGACGACGTCGCGCCCGCCGCGCTCGGCGAAGTCCTCTTCCAACTTATCGAGCAGTCCGCTGCGGCGGTGGAAGCGGTCGGTCGAGACGGCGGCGGTGACGTTTTCGGGAAGGCGGCCGGCGTTCACCACGAGCGGCTCGTAGTTCACGCCGAGAAAGCCCGCGCCGATCGTGCGGCCCACCGAGACGACGGAGGGAAGGGAGTTCTCGGGATCGGCGATCTCCTTGGCGACGCTGGCCCCGATGCTGGGGTGCTTCACCCCGCCGGAGGGGACGTAGCCGGTGTGAAGCTGGTAGGTCGCCCGCTGATGGTTCCCCTCGCGGTTGGTCATCGAGCGGACGATCGCGATGTCCCGCATGGCCGCGGCGGTCTGTTCCCAGCCCTGGGCGATGTGGAGGCCGGGGACGGCGGTGTCGATCGCCTCGGTCGGTCCGCCGTTGGGGGTACCGGGCTTGGGGTCGAACGTTTCGAGCTGGCTCGGCGCGCCCCCCATCCAGAGGAGGACCATCGACTTGCGCTGCCGGCGAAGCTCGGCCGCCTGGAGGCTGATCAGGTCGCGGAACGAGAGCGTCCCCGCCGCGACCGACGCCGCGGAGACGACGTGCAGAAAGCTCCGCCGGGAGAAGCCGCGGCGATCGAGCCGGACGTCCTGATGATGGAAGGCGCGGTTCATGGGCGAACCTCTGAAGTGACGAGTTGCGAGTGACAGGACTTCCAGGAACACGACTCCGTCATTCCCGCGCAGGCGGGAATCCAGCCCGTCGTCCGCGCCGCCGCTGGATGTCCGCCCCCGCCTTCGCTGGGGGCAGGCTCTGCGCGGGCATGACGCGCCGTCGCGAACTTGGAAGCACTGAGTGACGAATGACGAATTGCGAGATGGTAGGGTGGGCTGTGCCCACCAGCCTGGTGGATACGCCATCGGACACGGCCTGGTGGGCACAGCCCACCCTACATCAGCTTATCTGCGCGTCACGAATTCGCTGGAATTCACGAGGCTCCACATCACGTCCTCGAACGCCTCGGCGCGGTTGCCGACCTGCGAGATGTACTCGAGGCATGTTTTCGTTTCGGTCCCGGAGGGCTCGCGGGCGAGCACGCGGAGAAACACGGCCCGCAGCGCGTCGCCGTCGTCGCGGTTCTCGCGGAGGACCGTCGCGAGGGGCGTCCCGCCTTGTCCGCGGATGAGATTGTTGACGGCCGGCGAATTCATCAGGAACAACGCCTGCGGGACGGTGCCCAGCACTTCGTCCTGCGGCGCCGACGGATCGTAACCGAACAGTTGGTCGAACTGCGCCCGCGGCGAGCCGATCGGCCCGCGGAAGGCATTGCCTCCCCGTTGGCGGCCGAAATTCCGCGGCTGGGCGCGGCCGAAGTCGAGCGCCCGCTCGAGCGAGCTGTAGATCGCGTCGGACCGCAGGCGGGTCGGCGTGGCGGAGGCGAACGCGGGAGTTCCCCCGATCGTCCCCGGCGATTCGATCCGTCGCTGGTACGCCTCGGTGCCGGCGATCGTGCGGTACACCCAGCGGACGTCGTGCCCGCTCTGGACGAAGCTCTGTGCGAGCAGGTCGAGGACTTCCGGCGATTCGGCGACCCGCTCCGGCCCCATGTCGTCCACGAGGTCATAGAAGCCGCGGCCGAGCATCTCCGTCCAGGCGCGGTTGACGAACGCGCGGGCGAACCACGGGTTATCGGGCTTGGTGAGGTTCGCGGCGAGCGCCGCGCGGCGGGCCTGGTCGTTCAACCCCCGGCCGGCGCGGGTCTGGTCGAGGAAGAACACCGGCGTCATCGGCGTGCCCCGCGCGCGGGGATCGTCGAGGTCCGGCATCACGTACTCACCGCCGCCGCCGCGGCCGAAACCGCCGAGGCGGGGGAGACGCAGGTTCTCGAGCTCGTTCGCATCGAGCGCCCCGTTCCGGTTGCGGTCCGACGCGCGGAGCACCTGATTGAACGCCTGCTGGAGCCGGGTGTTGGCGACTTCCTGGCTCGTCACCTTGCCGTCGCCGTCGCGGTCGAGCCGCTTCAACTGGTCGGCGACGCTCTGGGCGGTTTCCGCCTCTTTGACGGGGTCGGGCGGGGCGTCGGTGGCGAACACTTCGAACGTCCGCCGCTGCGGGTCGATCGATTGCCGCACGCGGACCCGCGGGAAATACGCCGCGAGGTTGTGGAAGTCCTCGCGCTTCCAACTGTCGATCGGA
Organism: Planctomycetales bacterium; assembly: GCA_040877365.1. Classification (GTDB taxonomy): domain Bacteria; phylum Planctomycetota; class Planctomycetia; order Planctomycetales; family Planctomycetaceae; genus JBBDNT01. The sequence goes on along the minus strand of JBBDNU010000160.1, from coordinate 8,836 downwards.
TGGTCGTGGCAATTCGCGCACTGGATTTGGACGCCGAGGAAGATGCGGGCGACCTCTCCGGCGACTTCCTGGGGCTGGGCGTTGTGGGCGAAGATCAGGCCGGTCGCGCCGTTCTCGGTGACTTCCCCGGTGGCGGTGACGAGGGCGGCCGCGATCGCGTCCCAGCCGGCGCCCGCGCGGAACTGCTCGGCCAGCCAGCGTTCGAGCGCCGGTTGGGCGAGCCGCCCCTGCGCGTTCGTCGCCCGCGACATGATCACGTCCCGCCAGTAGCGGGCCTGAGCGGCCGCGAAGGCGTCCCCCGCCAACAGCTTCTCGACCAGCTTCGCCCGCTTGTCGGGATCGCCGTCGAGGGCGAACTGCGTCGCCTCCCGCGGGGTGGGCAGCGTCGCCGCCAGGTCGAGCGAGACGCGGCGGAGGAAGTCCTCGTCGCTCGCGCGGGGGGCCGGCTCGGCCCCCGCCTCCTTCAACGCCGCGTCGATCAGCCGATCCAGCTTCGCCGCGATTTCTCGCGGATCGAGCGGCGGCGCGGGGACCGCCTCGGCGGCAGCGGGATCTCCCGCGGCATCAACCGGAGGGGTTGTGGCGGTCGTGAACACGGCGGCGACGCACAGCGCAGCCGCGACAACGGCGAAACGCCCCCAGAGTTTGCGCATTCCCCCCCCTCCCCCTGCTGCTTCGGGCACGGCCGGTGAGAGAGTCGCCGAAGCGAACCCGGCGCGTGCGCCTTAACATCTTAACCTCACCTTCGGCCTGCGGGTGACGCGAAAAAGTGACCGGAAAACGCGAAACCGGGAAAAAACCGAGGGGGAGAGCCGGAAACTCGCTCGGTTCGACAAGGCTCCGCCGAGCCTCGCTCCCCGGCAGCCATCGTGGTCTGGCTATACTTCGCCCGTTTCGGGCAGCGCTCGCACGTACGTCAGCCGGTCGTCGCCGGGTGCATAGAAATCGGCCAGCGTCGCCTCAAGCCGGTATCCGCAACGGAGATAAAACGCCTGGGTGGATGCGTAGTCGGCCCGGCCGGAGGTCTCGATGTACAGCCGCGTCCCCCCCGCGGCGCGAACCCGGCTTTCCGTCTGCTGGAGAATTCGCCGGCCGATTCCCCTCCCGCGAGCGGCCTGCCGGACTGCGATCCAGTACAGATCGTAGCTCGACAGCGTGCAGGCGATCGGGCCGTAGCAGGCGTAGCCGGCGGTCTCGCCGTCGAGTTCGGCGAACACGAAGTGATAGCCGGACGCCGGCCCGCGGGCAAGCCGCTCGTCCACCAATTCGACCGCCACGTCGATTTCCTCCGGGCGAAAGAAGCCGGTCGAGGCGACGATCTCGCGCACCGCGTCGCGGTCGCCGGGGCGGAGCTCGGTGCGGAAGTCCAAGTCGTGGGACATGTGACGCGATACCGGCCCGGATCGAGCGCGAGAAATCAGCGGAGGACCGCCTATCTTATTCCTTCCGCGTCGTCGGGCGGAAGAATTTCATCGACTCGTTGACCACGCGCTTGCGGCTGGCGATGCGGATCACGAGGGAGCGGAGATAGTTCTTCCAGCCGACGACGACGTACTGCCGTCCCTTGTCGAGCGCCTTGAGCGCCGTGCGGACGACCGCCTCCGGATCGTGCGAGCTCTGCTTGCGGAGCCAATTGGGAACGCCCGCCACGTCGAAGAAGCCGGTGCGGGTCACGCCGGGGCAGAGGGCCATCACCGTCACTCCGCGGTCGCGGACCTCGGCGAACAGCGCCTCGCTGAAGTGCAGCGCGTAAGCCTTGGTCGCGGCATAGGCCCCCATGTAGGCGACCGGCTGGAAGCCCGCGATCGAAGACAGGTTCACGATCGCCCCGTGCCGCCGCTCGAGCATTCCCGGCAGCACGAGGTACGTCAACTCGGTCAGGGCGGAGACGTTCAGGCGGATCATCTCGAGGACCCGCGCCGGGTCGGTCCGCTCGACCTCGGCGACGACGGCGAACCCGGCGCTGTTGACGAGCAGCTCGAGCTCGATGCCCCGCCGGCCGATTTCGTCCATCAGCCGCCGCGGCTCGGCGGGGTCGGTGAGGTCGCCGGGGACGATTTCGCAGCGGGTCCCGTGGCGGACGTCGAGCTCGCGGGCCAGGTCTTCCAGCAAATCGCCGCGGCGGGCGGAGAGCACGAGGTGCATGCCGCGGGCCGCGAGCCGGCGGGCGAACTCCGCGCCGATTCCGGACGAGGCCCCGGTGACGAGGGCCCAGCGATCCGCGTACCTGTCGAGCACGACCCGATTCCCCCTCTGGGAACATTCCCATCCGTTCCCGGCGCGATTCCGGGAATGCTAACACAAACCCGCCAACGGCGGAACCGGCCCTTGCATCCGCCCGGCGGATGGCCTATTTCACAGGCACGCTGCATCGTGCTCGTGTAGCGGAATTCGCAAGAATTCCGTCTGGTTCCTCTGAATTCTTGCGAATTCAGCTACGTGAAGGCGAAGCGTTCGAGGAGCTGAGATGAGGACTATTCGCTCGTTAAGCCGCGACGCAGTCCGCGACGTCGATCGCCGGGCGATCGAGGAGTACGGCCTGCCCGGCATCGTGCTGATGGAGAACGCCGGCCGCGGCGCCGCCGACGTGCTCCGCGCGCTCGGCGTCGGCGGCCGGGTCGTCATCTGCGCCGGGAAAGGAAACAACGGCGGGGACGGGTTCGTGATCGCGCGGCACCTCGATCTCCGCGGCATCGAGGTCCGCGTGCTGTCGTTCGTCGATCCCGCGGACTTGCGCGGGGATGCCGCGATCAACTTCCGCGTCATCGAGCGGTCGGGCATCCCGCTACGGGTGGTGACCGGCGACGTGCGGTGGGACGAGATCGACCGCGAGCTGGCGGCGGCGGAATGGATCGTCGACGCGCTGCTCGGGACCGGCGCGGCGGGGGCGGTCCGCCCGCCGTTCGATCGGGTCATCGGCCGCATCAACGCGGCGGGGCGGAGAGTGCTCGCGGTCGATCTCCCTTCGGGGATGGACTGCGACACCGGAGGGCCGCTCGGCGCGTGCGTGCGCGCCGATCACACCGTCACGTTCGTCGCGCGGAAAAAGGGGTTCGACGCTCCCGGCGCCGCGGAGTGGACCGGGACGGTGCACGTCGTGGAGATCGGCGTGCCGCGGAAGCTGCTGGAGAGCCTTGATTGATGACATGGAGCATAGGGATCGAGCTCCCGGACTTGCCGGCCGCACTCTGGGAACTGGTGCGACAAATCCCGCAAGGGCGGGTGACGACGTATGGCGATCTGGCGGAGGCGCTTGGCAGCCGTCAAGCGGCGCGGTGGGTGGGAGAGCATCTCGTCGATCACCCGCACGATACGGACTGCCCGTGTCATCGAGTCGTCCGCCGCACGGGTGAGGCGGGGCTGTTCGTCACCCGCGCGGCGGGCGAGAAGGAGTCCCTGCTGGCGGCGGAAGGGATCGCGATCCGCGACGGGCGGATCGACCTGGAGCGGCATCGCTTCACCGATTTCGTTACCGAGCGGCCCCTCGCGCCGCTGGTCCAGTTTCAGGAGCGGATTCCGGAACAGGTCGTGATGCAACCCTTCGCCGGCACACCGGAGCTCGTCGCCGGGGTCGACGTCGCGTACTCGGCTTCCGGCGAGGCGTGCGGAGCCTACGTGCTGCTGGAGACGGCGACGGGGGAGGTGGTCTGGTCGGCGACGGTCCGCCGGCCGGCCGCATTCCCTTACATTCCCGGCTTCCTTTCCTTCCGCGAAATCCCCGTACACCTCGAACTGCTCGCGGCCGCGGCGGCGGCGGGCCGGCTCGCGCGGGTGCTGTTCGTGGACGGCAACGGCCGGCTGCACCCGCGGCGTTCCGGAATCGCGACGCACCTCGGGGTGCTCGCCGGAATTCCCACGATCGGCCTCGGCAAAAGCCTGCTGTGCGGCAGCGTGGACCTGGCGGCGGTGACGGTGGACGACCCGCAGCCGGTGGTCGATCGCGGAGAGATCGTCGCGGTGGCGATGAAGGCGACGCCCCGCTCGCGGCCGGTGTACGTGTCGCCGGGGAACCTGATCGACGTCGCCGACGCGGCGCGGCTGGCGCGGCTGACGTTCCGCGGGCATCGCCTGCCGGAGCCGGTCCACCAGGCGGACCGGAGGTCGAAAGAGGAAGTGCGAAGGATCAAGTACGAAGAATGACGGTAGTTTCAAGTTCGAGCATCAGCCTGCCGGGCTTTGTTGTTCAACCCCTTCGGGGTACCGCGGGCGCACGACGCACTCTGCGATTTGCGGAGGACCAGTCCCCTCTCCCCCGGCTTTGCGGGGGAGAGGGCCAGGGTGAGGGGGCTTCCGGCTTGCAACTCCGTGGCGGCCGCCATTCGTTTGACGCGGTCGCCGGAGCGAAGCGCCTGTTGAACGCGTCTCGATTCGGAAAACCGTAGCAGCGAATCGGGCGACTTGGTGCGCAGCCCCCTCACCCCAACCCTCTCCCCCAGAGGGGGAGAGGGGGACTCCGATCGTCGCCGTCATCATTATCGGTATTGCAAGGTCGCTGCGATCTCGCGCAAAGTGCGTCGCACGACCCGCGATAGCGGCGAACCGGCGATCGGCCTTGAGCCGCGGTTCCGGCCGGTTGTATAGTCCCGGTCCCGTCGCCTGCCGCGACGGCGGCGAGAGGACCGTCCGAATGGAATCGGAATTCGCTGAACTGCCCGCCGGCGAGGCGACGGTCGAGAACGTCGATCGCGCCGTCTCGGAAGACGATCTCGAAGCCGCTTACCGCCGGGCGCTGGCCGCGGTCGAGGCGGCCGAGCAGGAATTCGGGAGCGCCCTCGCGGACCTTGCGAACGACGGCGCGAACGACGAAGCGAGCGCCGGCAGCGCGGCGGCCGCGGCGAAACCGCGAATCGTGGAGACGGCGATCGGTTCGACCGGAAGCGCGGACGCCGCGTCCGGTGAGCGGCGGGTCGATCCGCGGCGGATCGTCGAGGCGGCCTTGTTCGTGGGGGGTGTGCCGCTCACGACCCGCAAGCTGTGCGCGCTGTTGCGCGACGAGTTCGACCCGGATTTCGTCGAAGGGCTGATCGACGACCTCAATGCGCAGTACGCCGGCGGAAACCGCCCGTACGAGGTCCGCTTCGGCGAAGGTGGATTTCGGCTCTGCCTGCGGGACGAGCACGAGCGGCTGCGGAACCGCGTCTTCGGCCACGTCCCCAGAGACGTCCGGCTGTCGCAGGCAGCGCTCGAGATCCTGGCGCTCGTCGCCTACCGCCAGCCTCTCACGCGCGAAGAGATCGAAGCGGTAGGGCGGAACGACCCCGCCGGAATTCTGCGGCAGCTCGTCCGTCGGGAGCTCGTCGGCATCGAGCGGAGCGACGAGTCGCCGCAGGAGGTGCGCTACCGCACCACGCCGCGGTTCCTGCAGCTCTTCGGGCTGGGCAGCCTCGTGGAATTGCCGCGGGCGGAGGACCTGGAGTTCAAATAGCGCTCAGGTCGTCCAGTCGTGGGGGCTGTCGAGCCGCGCCGGATTCGCCGACTTGTCGATCAATAGCCGGCCCAGTTCGAGCCACGTTTCGCGGTGCACTTCGAGCACGCGGAGCGCGTCCGCCACGAGTTGCGACGAGCGCTGTGTTTCCGCCTCGGCGCACTTCTGGAACACGAACACGAACAGCGCCTTGAGCCGCTCGATCGAGTCCGGCGCGTGCTTCCCGTCGAGCCCGCCGATCATCTCGGCGACGAGGCCGCGACACTTCGACAGCGCCAGATGCGCCCGCTCGCGGTCTCCAACCTCCAGCGCGGCGTGGGCGGACCGGCTGTGGCGGAGCGCGGCGTCGACCACCATCAGGTGCAGGCGGTGGGGAGAGGCGGTCATCACCTCCGTTTCGAGATAGCTGCCGGGCCGGATCACGGTTGCGTCCTTTGCAGAGTTCGCGGGAATACAGGGGACAGGGGCTGAATTCTTGCGAATTCAGCTACGGACGGAGCAACCCGGGTCAGTCACGTCTCAAGACGCCGGTGCCGACCGGCCGCACCCGGAGGATCGAGAGGGATTCCAGGGCCGTCTGCTGCGTGGTGAGCGCACTGAGGGCGTTTTCCATGGCGATGAACTGTCGCTCGAGCTGCAGCCGCCGCGAGGCGAGGATCGTCTCGAGGTCCTCGATCCGCTTGCCGAGCGCGTCGACGTTCTCCTGCAGCGCGTTGTCTTCCACCTGGAACGTGCCGGTGAACGGGTCGGTGAAGGACTCGAGCGTGCCCTTCGCCGCCGCCGCGAAGCCGGTGATCGGCGTGAGGAAGAAATCGGCGACGGCCTGCGGGTCGTCCTGGATCGCCTGCGCCAGCCGCGCCTTGTCGAACACCAGCTTCCCCCCCGCGCCGACGCGGACGCCCGCGTCGAACAGCGAACGGACCGGCTTGTCCGGACCGAACAGTTTGCGGCCGACGAGGGAGTCGAGCCGGCCGATGATCCGCTGCACCACGCTCTGCCCTTGCAGCGGCCCGCGCCGCCCCGTCTCCGCGTCGAACTTCGTCAGCTCGTTGGCCGTGTCGATCAGCTTGTTGTAGGCGGTCACGAACTTGTCGATCGTCGCCTCCACCTGCGGATCGTCGCGGGCGATCGTGACGGTGGCGGCGGCGCTTCCCGGCGCGAGCAGTTCGACGTCGATGCCGGGCGCCACGCTCTGGAACGTGTTGTCCGAACCGGCGATCAGAAACCCGCTCGCGGCGTCGGCCCCCACGCGGAGCAGCGCGTCCCGCCCCTCGACGACCGTCCTCAGGCCGAGCGCTGCCCCCGTGGATTCGACGACGACCCGCCCCGCATGTCCCGAACTCGTCGACACGAGCGACAGCCGCTTCGACGCGAACGCCGAGCCGTCGTCGATCACCGCGGCCGCCACGAGCCCGCCCGCGTCGTTGATCTTCGAGACCAGGTCGTCGAGCGTGTCGTCGGCGTCGATCTCGACGATCGTCGCCTGCCGGCTCGCGATCCGCAGCTTGCCGTCGCCGTCGAGCGTGGCGGGGCCGAGCAGCCGCAGCCCGGCGGCCGTCTGCCCGCCGTTCTCGAACACGGCGAGCGTTCCGGCGCCGCCCGCTTCGTCGATGAGCACGAAGCCGTCGCCGGTGTCGTTGAGCCGGGCGGTGACCGCAACGTCGGCCGCGTCGTTGATCTTGCGGAGCACGTCCCCCAGGTCGACGTCGGTGCTGTTGATCGTGATCGTGGCCTGATTGCCGGCGGAATCGACGATGCGGAACGGGCCGCTCGGCACTTTTCCCCCGTTCGGCCCATAGGTCGCGAGCTGAGTGGTCTCGTTGACGTAACGCAGCCCCAGCGCGCCGGACGACACCGTGCCGGCCGAGAACGTCCCCGCGATGCCGAGATCCGCGGCGAGCGTGCCGGCGGCGAGGTCCTCGACGATCAGGTCGCCTGCGCCGAGGCCGCTCGTGTCTTCGAGGACGATGCCGGTCCCGGCGTCGTTGGTCCGGGCGGAGACGGCTAGGCTCCCGCCGCCGTCGAGCGTCGCCGAGTTGATCGCGGCCAGCACTTCGTCGAGCGATTCGGCCGTCGAGAGGTCGATGGTCGCGACGCCTCCATTGCGGTCGGTGATGCGGATCGAACCGGGGACGGAGACGCCTTCTCCGCCGCGCAGGTTGCGGAGCAGCACCGAATTCAACCCGGCCACCAGGCGATTCCCCGTGATGACCCCGCCGCTGTCGACCACATCGAGTCCCAGTTCCCGCACGACCGACGCGCCCGTGGCGTCGCTGACGGCGAAGGCGCTCGTCCCGCCGCCGCCCGACTGGTCCGTGAGCCGCAACCGGCCATCCGCGAGTTCCGCGAGCAGCTTGCCGCCGTTGTCGGCGTGATTGTTGATTCTCGCGAGCAGATCGGACAGCGTGGAGACCCCGTCGAGGTCGACGGCCAGCTCGGTGTCGTCGCTGAGCGTGATCTGGAAATCGGCCCCGGCGACTTGTCGCAAGGCGTTCCCGTCGTTGATCTGCGCGAAGGTGAAATCGCCGGTGACGGTGAAGACTTGGTCGCCGGAGAGAAGAGCGCCGGCGACGGACTTGAGGAGCCCGAGATCGGCCGCGGCGTGCCCGCCGTTGCGCTCGGCGACCGCGAGATTCCCCGCGCCGCCCGAGGTGTCTTGGAGCACGATCCGCCCCCCCTGGGCGGTGGCAGACACGGAGATGTCGTCGCTGCGGTTGATCGCGTCGAGCACGTCGCCGACGGTGTAGGCGGTCGAGAGGTCGATGTCGGCCGTCGCCCCGCTGCGGTCGGTGATGCGGACCGTCCCGCGGCGAACCCCCTCTCCCCCGTTGAGCGCGTCGAGCGGCGTCGGCTGCGTCAACCATCCGCCGCCGGCGATCGTGAGCGTCCCGGCCCCGACCGCCTGCTGGTCGGCGTTGGCGAAGCCTTTCGAGAGCAGCCCGTGCGTCGCCGCCGTGCGGACCGACTGGAAGCGGTACGTTCCCGGCGCGGCGGTCGTCCCGGCGGTGACCTTGAGCTGGTCCCCGCCGGTGTTCTTCACGCTGACCTGATTGAAGTTCGACTTGACGGAGAACTGCTGCGCGGCGGCCGAGAGCGAGAGGACCGAGGCTTCCAGCGTCTTGAGGGCGGTTTGCGTCGCCTGGTGGCTCGTCGCCCGATTGGCGAGCCGGGCGACGGACTTTCGCTGGACGTTGATCAGCGCATCGATGATCTCCTTGGTGTTCAGGCCGCTGATCAGGCCGGTGCCGACCGAGAGTCCGGACATCGCCGCTTCCGCCGTCGCATCGAGGCGCACTCTCCCCCGCGGGATCCCGTGAGCGGGTATCGGCGAAACGGGCCGCGGATCTTGAGCCGCGGTAGGGTGGGCTGTGCCCAATGGCACTAAGTTTGTCTTGATTCGAAAGAGTCCTC
>JBBDNU010000159.1:0-75181 GCA_040877365.1 Planctomycetales bacterium | reverse complement strand
GAGAGCGCCGAGGACGCGGAGAAAGCTGGAATTGGGGCCCAGGCGAATACACCGAGAGGCAGTTCACCACGGATGGCGCGGATGACCACGGATTTCTTCTTTCATCCGTGCCCATCCGTGAGATCCGTGGTCGAGAGTTTCTCGAGGGCGCGGGTGAAATCGTGGGACCGGCGCGCGCACCAGTTCGGTGGCGAGGGGGAGTCGGTTGCGTCGCCGCGGCGCGGGGCGATAGCTTGAAGAGGATCGGCATACCACCCGAACGGCACGTTCGAATTCCCAGACGCAACCTTCAACGTTCTTTCGTCACTCGAGCTTCGACGTTCGCCATTCGTCGTTCAGTGCTTCCAAGCTCGCGACGGCGCGTCGTGCCCGCGAAGTGCCTGCCCCCAGCGCAGGCGGGGGCGGGCATCCAGTGGCGGCGCGCACAAGAAGCTGGATTCCCGCCTGCGCGGGAATGACGAAGTCGTATTCTTGGAAGTAATGTCATTCTCGATGTTCGACCGCCTCCGATATCTCCTGCTGCAGGTGCGCAATCCCGACGACCCGATGCGCGCCAACGAGCTGCAGAGCTTCGCCCGCGCGCTCCGCACGACCGAGGACCGCATCCGCGTGTTCGACCTGCTCGCCGGCCGGCTGTCGCGGGCCGATTTCGAGCGGACCGATATGTTTCTCCTCGGCGGCAGCGGGCATTACTCGGTCGTGGGGGAAGGGGAATGGCTCGACCGGGCGCTCGATTCTCTCCGCGACGTACACGCGCTCGGCCGGCCGACCTTCGCCTCCTGCTGGGGATTTCAGGCGCTGGCCCGCGCGATGGGGGGCCGCGTGATCCACGATCCCGCCCGGGCCGAGGTCGGCACGCACCCGCTGCACCTCACCGACGCCGGCCGCGACGATCCCGTGTTCGGACCACTGGGAAACCCGTTCCACGCGCAGATGGGGCACGAGGACAGCGTCGTCGAACTGCCGCCGGGAGCGACGCGGCTCGCCTTTTCCGAAAGGGCCGAGAACCAGGCGTATCGTTTCGAGGGGCTGCCGATCTATTGCACGCAGTTCCATTCCGAGCTGCGCTGCGGGGACCTGTGGCAGCGGGTGCGGACGTATCCCGAGTACATCGCGAACATCGCCGGCTTGCCGGTCGAGCGGTTCGGCGAGATGATTCACGAATGCCCGGAGACGGAGGAGCTGCTGCCGCGGTTCGTGGAACAGGTGTTTGGTTGAGGGTCGAAGGTCGAAGGTTGAAGGTTGAGGGTTGAGGGTTGAGGGGAAGGGAATCGTGACTGGCCACTGGCCTCCGATCTCTGACCTTTGACCTCTGATCTCTGATCTTCCGATCTCTGATCTCGATCCCGCGGGGCGCGGCCCGCGGGCTTACTGTCCACTGTCCACTACCCACTGTCCACTGCCCCCCATGCACATCGCGATCGTCACCGCCGGCGGGGCCGGGATGTTCTGCGGGTCGTGCATGCACGACAACACGTGGGCGATGGCGCTCCGCGCCGCGGGGGCCGAGGTCACGCTGATCCCGACCTACACGCCGGTCCGCCTCGACGAGGAAGACCAGAGCCGGTCCCCCGTGTTCCTCGGCGGGATCAACGTCTACCTCGACCACGCGCTTCCCGGATGGCGGAGGATCCCCCGCCCGCTCGTCCGCTGGCTCGATGCGGGCTGGGTCATCAACCTCGCCACGAAGTTCGGCGTGAGCAACGACGCGCACCGCCTCGGCGCGCTGACGATCGAGATGCTCGCCGGCGAGTCCGGCCCGCAGCGGCGGGAGATCGACGAGCTGGTGGAGTTCCTCGCGAACGACCTGCGGCCCGACGTCGTCTGCTTCAGCAACGCGCTGCTCGTGGGGGTGCTGCGGCGCCTCAAGGAACGCTTCGCCGGCCGCGTGTATTGCACGCTCCAGGGGGACGACGTGTTTCTCGAAGCGCTCCCCGAGCCGTATCGCGGACGGGCGATCGCCGCGATCGGCGAGCGGGCCGGCGAATTCGACGGGTTCCTCGTCCACAGCGACTACTACCGCGATTTCATGTCGAACTATCTGGCGCTGCCGGTCGAGCGGTTCCACCGCATTCCGCTCGGGATCGACTTGACCGGCCACTTCGGCCAGCCGGGGGAGCGGGACAACAACCCGTTCACCGTCGGCTACTTCGCCCGGATCTGCGCCGAGAAGGGGCTGGCGGAGCTCGTGGAGGCGTTCCGCATCCTGCACGCCAAGCACCCGCGGACGAAATTGAAGGCCGGCGGCTATCTCGGCAAGCAGGAGCGGGGCTATTTCGAGAGAGTCCGCGACCGCGCCGGCGAACTCGGCGAGGCCTTCGAGTACATCGGCAGTCCCGCGACGCATGCCGAGAAGGTGGAATTCTATCGATCGCTCGACGTGCTCTCGGTGCCGACGGTCTATCACGAGCCGAAGGGACTCTATGTGCTCGAGGCGCTCGCCAACGGCGTGCCGGTCGTGCAGCCGGCGCACGGGGCGTTCCCGGAGCTGCTCGCGGCGACCGGCGGCGGTCTGTTGTGTCGGCCGGGCGATCCCGACGACCTGGCGGCGAAACTCGAGGAACTGCTCCTCGACCGCGAGCGGCGGCTCGCGCTGGGCCGCGCCGGCCGCGCCGCGGTCCACGCCCGCTTCGATCCGCGGACCATGGCGGCCGCGACGCTGGCGGCGTTCGGCGGGACTCGCGCGCCTTCGGACCAGTGCCGTTGACCGCCGCGGAAGGCCCCGCGTATCCTCTTCGTGATCGTGCGCATGATCGTGATCGTGCGCATGAATGTTCTCAGACAGGCTCGGGCACGGCACCTGTTCGACCCTTACAGGGTCGGGGGATGTAGAGGATGACCAACCCAGGGTGCGCTCGCTGCGCGAGCGACCCTGGGCTTTGTTGTTCAACTCCTTCGGAGTAGGTCATGATGAAGACGAGCGGACAGCCCGCCGCATCGGCCCTGGAGCGCCCCCGCGAGTCGGTCCTCGGCATCGGCTACGCGCTGCTCGTCTCCGCCGAACAGACCGGCGGCGCGTACGAGGTGATGAAGTTCGTCGTGCCGGCGGGGAACGGGCCGCCGCCGCACCGGCACGCGCGCGAGGACGAGTGCTTCTACCTGCTCGACGGGGAATTCGAAATCACCCTCGGCGATCGCGCGTTGCGGGCGCGCGCCGGGGACTGCATTCATCTGCCGCGGGGAGTGCCGCACGCGTTCCAGAACGTCGGGGAGTCTCTCGGCAGCTTCCTGTGCTGGGTGGTCCCGGGGAACCTCTCGGGGTTCTTCGACGCGTTCAAGCGCGACTGGCCGGCGGACATGCCGCACCCGCCGGCGGTGACGGGGGACGACGTCGCGAACCTGCTGGCGGCGGCGGAGAAGTACGGCATCGAGATTCTGGCCGCCGGCGAACCCGGTTAGCGCCCGCGTAGAAAACGGTTCGCCTAGCAGGGCGTGCCACCCAACCGCAACCCGCGGGAGATGGCGATGCGCGAAACGCGGCTCGAAACCGAGCGGCTCGTGATGCGGATGTTCCGCGCGGACGACTTCGACGCCTACGCCCGGATGCTGGCCGACCCGGAGGTGACCCGATATCTCAACGAGGGGCTGCCGCTCGACCGCCGGGCCGCGTGGCGGAACATGCTCTACCAGGTCGGCCATTGGGCGGTGTGCGAGTACGGCAACTGGGCCGTCGAGGAGCAGGCAACCGGCCGGTTCGTAGGCCGGGTCGGTCTGGCGCATCCGGAAGGCGGCCCCGGTCACAAGCTGGGCTGGACCGTCGCCCGCGAGCAGTGGGGACGAGGATATGCGACGGAAGCCGCCCGGCGGGCGCTCGACTACGCCTTCGCCGAATTGCCCGCGTGCGAGCGCGTCGTCGCCTCGATCGATCCCGACAACGCCGCGTCGATCAAGGTCGCCGAGCGGCTCGGCATGCGGCTCGAAGGACGCGGCGAACTGTGCGGCCGCGAGACGTTGATCTACGGCGTCGCCCGCGGGGCGGGAGGCGGAGCGTGACGTCGGATCGGCTCATCGATTCACGAAATCCACTTCCGCTCGCCGAACGGGACCGCGAGAATTCGCCGCACTCGTCGCGCTCGCCGATGTTGATGCGGGCCGCGTGATGGTTGCCTTGCATCGCGTCCGGCCCCTTCTATAATTCGGTTGGCAACGAGAGCGAGCGGATCGAACGGCCGGAGCAGAGGACGATTTCTGTCATGCGCGAGTGGTTTCGGAACGTGTGGACGGCGGTCTCCACGGTGGCCCGCGGGATGTGGGTCACGCTGTGGACCATGGGCCAGACCTATCGCCGCCGCACCTTCACCGAAGTCTACGAATACCCCGAGGTTCCGGTCCCGGTGAAGGCCCGCTACCGCGGGTTCCATCGCTTCGACCTGACGACCTGCATCGCCTGCGACAAGTGCGCCGTCGCCTGTCCGGTCGATTGCATCTACATCGACAAGGTGAAGAGCCCGGTCGGCAAGGGCTTCCGCGTCGAGGGCTATACGATCGACTACACGAAGTGCATGTTCTGCGCTTTGTGCGTCGATCCCTGTCCCGTCGATTGCATCTTCATGGGGGCGAACTACGACTTGAGCTGTTACAGCCGGGACGGCTGCGTCGTCGATTACGCCAAGCTGCCGCTCGAAGTGGCGTGGGGTCGGGCGACGCTCAATCCCACCGCCGTGGCGGAGTCGAAGGTCCTCTACGAGCCGGTGTGGGTCAAGGGGGAGCCGAGTCCGTTCCAATACTCCTCGGACTCGTCCGAATAGCTGCGGGGACCGCACGTTGAATTCCGCCGCGAAAAAGCCCAAGCGTTTCTTCACCGTCGAACAGGCGAACCAGCGCCTGCCGCTGGTCCGCGCCATCGTCGGCGACATCATGCAGCTCTACCGCGAGGTGCACGAGCGGAAGGAGCGGCTGTCCCGCATCCGCCACCTCCCCGGCGCCTCCAGCCGCAACGAGGAGTCGGTCTACGGCCAGGAGGTCAAGCAGATCGAGGACGATCTCGAAAAGGACATCCTCCGGCTCGAAGAGTTCGTCGACGAGTTGAAGGAGCTCGGCGTCGAACTCAAGGACCCCCTCGCCGGGCTGATCGACTTCCCCGCCCGCCTGGAGGGCCGCGAGGTCTATCTGTGCTGGAAGCACGGCGAAGACGAGATCGCCTACTGGCACGAGCTGGACGTCGGGTTCACCGGGCGGCAGTCGCTGTTCTCGAAGGTCTCCGGCGAGCAACCGGACGCCGCCGTAGAGGACGAATCATGACCGACGTCGTCGTTCACTTCCTGATCTTCTCCGCGATCACGATCGCGTTCCTGATCGCGCCGCTGCTGCTCGGCAAGCTCGTGCGGCCGAACCTGCCGACGCCCGAGAAGACCGCGATCTACGAATGCGGCGAGCCGACGATCGGCACGAGCTATGTGCAGTTCGACCTGCGGTTCTACGTGGTCGCCCTGTTGTTCATCATCTTCGACGTGGAGGTCGCGTTCTTCTTCCCGTGGGCGGCGATCTACGGCGGGACGATGCAACTGGCGGATGGGCGGCTCTCCGAGGCGGCCCGGCACGAGGTGAGCGCCAAGCTGCTCAACGTGCCTCCCGCGCAGCTTCCGGCGGAGCAGGCGATCTTTCCCGAAGCCGCGCAGCTTCTGGGCCTGACGGGGCTGATCGACATCCTCGTGTTCTTCGGCGTGCTGCTGGTCGGTTTCGCCTACGTCTGGAAGCGGGGCGATCTGGACTGGGTGCGGGCGGTGGTCGATCGCGTCAAGGCCCGCCCCGCCGCGCCGCCGACGAAGCCGATCGAGGACTACCGCACGGCGGGGACGGCCGCCCGCGTCTGACGATTTCTTCCGCAAGCCATCGCCGGCCCGCCCGGTGATGCTCCCTCGCTCGCGCGTTTTGATGTTGCGCAGTTTCAACCAATGTGGGACAATGTGGGAGGATTTGCCGGCGACGGAGTGGCTGGGGGCGACTCGCCGCCTTTGCGCGTCATGCCCGCGAAGGCGGGCATCCAGCAGCTGCGCGGACGGCGAACGCACTGGATTCCCGCCTTCGCGGGAATGACGGAATCGCCACTCACGAAATAGCGCAACATCAAAACTCGCGCGTCGGGCTACCGTGAAATCGCCCGCCGCGAAAATTCGGACGTGACCCGACCGCAGGACCCGACCGCAGGATTCCGCTCCATGAAGATCGCCGACGTGCACCGGCTGCTGCTCGATGAGTTCGGCGAGTCGCGGATTCTCGCCCTCCATGCCGAGGCGAAGGACCCTTGGATCGAGGTCGCGCCGGGGGCGATCCTTGAGGTCGCGACGTTCCTGCGGAACGACTCGCGGCTGCGGTTCGACCATCTGAACGACCTGACGGCCGTCGATTACTTCGAGCCGGACCCGAAGAAGCAGGCCAAGTTCGTTCACGAGCCGCACCTGGAGGTGGTCTACCACCTGTCGAGCTACGAGCACCGTCACGGCCTCGTGGTGAAGGTCAAGCTCCCCCGCTGGCGGAACGACGTTCCCGGGGAACTGCCCGAGCTGGATTCGGTCGCCGGCGTGTGGGCCATCGCCGACTGGCACGAGCGCGAGGCGTTCGACCTGCTGGGGATCGAGTTCGCCGGCCACCCCAACCTCCGCCGCATCCTCTGCCCCGAAGACTGGGTGGGCCACCCCTTGCGGAAGGACTACGAGTTCCCGCTGGAGTATCATGGGATCCGGGGGAAGTGACGCCACACAACGAGCGGGGGACGACGCCATGCTGGTTTACAAGGCGGCCTATTTCATCGACGACGACGGCGTTCACGTCGAAGCGCTGGACTTCCCAGGCGTCAATTCCTGCGGGAAGGACATCGACGAGGCGCGGCGGATGATTCAGTCGGCGCTCCTCGACATGGCGGAATATCATCTCGACGCGGGAAAAGCGTTGCCCCTGCCCGACCCGACGGCAACGAATCCCGACGCGGACCTGGAGGAGCCGGTGTACTTGTTGCTCAAGACGGCGTCCGAAGTGGAGGTCGTGCCGAAAGAGGCCACGGCATGAAGCGCGCGCGGCTTCTCCAGCACCTGCGGCAGCACGGATGCCGCTTCGAGCGCGAGGGCCGCCGACATTCGATTTGGATCAATCCGCAAGAGGATCTCTCCACGGCAGTTCCGCGACATCGAGAGATTCCGTTCAGAACGGCCGCCAAGATTTGCAGGGATCTCGCCATCCCCGAGCCGACGGGCGACCGGTGAGTGTCGGAGAACGGGAATTCCGAAAAGCGACTTCAAGGCGCGATGAATGATCCTGTCTGACCCGCTTCCGATCGTTGCGCGATGACGCACGGTTCCCGCTTGGAGTATGATGGGATCGCGGGAAGCGCCGCCTCTGAAACGTGGGGATCGACATGCCGCCGAAATTCCAGATTGACGAAGAAGACAACCGCCTTGCCGAGGCGATCAATCGGGAGGCACGTTCCGATCCATCGTCGCCTTACGCGGGAAAGTATGTGGCGATCGCCGGCGGAAAGGTCGTTGCCGCCGGAGAGCGAATCGAGGACGTGCTTGCGGCGATGGAAAAGGCAGTCCCGGACCGACATCGGGGTCTCGTCATCGAAGCCAGTGCGGATTATGAAGGCCCTCACGAGATCTGGACGTTCGAAAGATGAGTCGCGTCACCTGGTCGCTCAACCGCGGACGACCGGCGATCGAAATCGAGCTTGTCGTGCCGGGGTCGCCATTCGTCGAGAAGCGGTTGCTGTTGGCCGACACGGGCGCAGGCCGAAATGCCGCGCCTTTCGAAATGCTCCTGGATGAAGAGGACTGCCTGACATCGGCCTCTCGTTCCGCCGGACTCGTTCGATTGGCTGGTGCGTATTCGGGGGAATTCAGAAGCTATTTCGTCGAGGTCCGGCTGCCGCGGCTGGATTATTCCGCCGTGACGACGGTCGTCGGAATTCCGCGACCGCCACTCGGTTTCGACGGAATCGCGGCGTTCAAGTTTCTCAATCGTTTCAGGTATGGAAACTTCGGCCAGCCCGAGCAGTTCGGCTTGGAGCCGCTTGCCGGGCCGACGGACTGAGAAAGCGCGCGGCGATGGGCACCTTCCACATCTCCTGCCGTATCGAGAACCCCACAGAGCGGACGAAATCCGCGAAGGTGGCGAAGATGCTCGTGGACACCGGCAGCGAGTTCACTTGGGCGCCGCAAGAAACACTCGAAAAACTCGGCATCGAGCGCGAGAAGAAGGACGTGCCGTTCATCATGGCCAACGGGCAGCAAATCACGCGATCGGTCGGGTTCGCGATCGTCCGCTGGGGCAAGCACTTCACCATCGACGAAATCGTGTTCGCGGAAAAAGGAGACCTGTCGCGGCTCGGCGCGCGGACTCTCGAAGGACTGAACCTCCGCGTGGACACCGCCCGAAAATCCCTCGTCGCGGCCGGCCCGTTACCGGCCGCTGCGCTGGCTGCTCGGCGATGAATGATCCGCCGGCAATATCCCGCGGGACGCCGCCCGCGGGCTTGATTCACATTTTCGACCACTGACGACGGACTACTGACAACGGACCACCCATGACCCTCCAGATCGAAGACCCCCGCATCGTCGAGTTCGATGTCCGCACCGATGAGATGCTCGTCAACATGGGACCGCAGCACCCCAGCACGCACGGCGTGCTGCGGCTGCTTCTGCGGACCGACGGCGAAGTCGTCAGCGAGGTCACGCCGCACATCGGCTACCTCCACCGCTGCGCCGAGAAGATCGGCGAGAACCTCGCGCCGCCGCAGTGGATCCCCTACACGGACCGCATGGACTATCTCGCCGCGATGAACATGAACCTGGGCTATGCCCTGGCGGTCGAGAAGCTGATCGGCATGGAGGTCCCCGAGAAGGCGATGGTCCTGCGGGTCATCATCGCGGAACTGAACCGCATCGCCAGCCACCTCGTCGGCATGGGGGCCTACG
The DNA here is from genome assembly GCA_040877365.1 of Planctomycetales bacterium. Classification (GTDB taxonomy): domain Bacteria; phylum Planctomycetota; class Planctomycetia; order Planctomycetales; family Planctomycetaceae; genus JBBDNT01. The sequence continues at coordinate 66,272 of JBBDNU010000159.1, read as the reverse complement.
GCCTCGACCTCGGCTCGTTCAGCCCGTTTTTGTACGCCTTCCGCGAGCGCGAGATCGTCCTCGATCTGTTCGAGGAGGCCTGCGGCGCCCGGCTCACCTACAGCTACCTCACCATCGGCGGCGCGACGCACGACCTGCCCGCCGAGATCACCATCCCCTCCGGCCTCGCGGGGCTTACCGGACGCGACCCGCACTTGCGGCTGCAATGGACCGAGGCGGTGCTGATGTTCCTCGATTGGCTCACGCCGCGGATTCAGGAGTACCACACGCTCCTCACGCGGAACCAGATCTTCATCAAGCGGACAGCCGGCCTGGGGGAGATGCCGCGCGAGATGGCGATCAGCTACGGCTGCACGGGTCCGGTGCTCCGCGGGAGCGGCGTCGATCACGACCTCCGCCGCGACGGCGAACCGATCTACACCCGCATGTATGAAGGGTACGACTACATCATTCCGGTCGCGCCGTTCGACGTCGCGCCGCCGGAAGTGCGGGTCGGCGACAACTGGTGCCGGTTCTTCGTCCGCATGCGGGAGGTCGAGGAATCGGCCCGGCTGGTCCGGCAGGCGATCGCACGCTATCCGCACGCCGAGGGAACGTACCGCGTGCCCTACAAGATGAACACGAAGCTCCCGCAGGATGAGTGCTATCTCGAGACCGAATGCCCCCGCGGGCAGATGGGGTTCTACATCGTGGGGAACGGCGCGGCCGAGCCGTTGCGGTCACGGGCCAAAAGCTCGTGCTTCTGCAACCTGTCGGTGACGGGCCCGCTCTGCCAGGGGACGCTGATTGCCGACGTCCCCGCGATCGTCGGCTCGCTGGACATCGTGATGGGGGAGATCGACCGGTAGGCGTTTCCTACCGCTTGCTTCCGACTTCCGAAATCGGGCTTCCGATCTCGGGAAACCGGTGGCGGTACAGCAGCCGTTCCCACCAGCGGGCGCGGCGGAGGTTCGGGTCGCTGGGGTTCACGACGTGCTCCTTGCCCCGCCGCGTGCGGATCAGCAGGCGGTCGTCCTCGGTGACCGAGACCACCGTCCAGAACTTGTCCACCACGTAGGAGTACGTCTCCCCCCTGGGGGCCGGGGCGACGCTCTTCGCCCGCGGGCCGGGATGTGTGGAGAACTTGCTCTTGCGGTAGACGACCGGATCGCCGGGCTCGAACTTGCTCATCGCGCGGTGTCCATTCCCACGAGGATGGCGGCGAACCGACGGCGCCGCCTGCCGATCCAGATTATCCGAACTCTCCGACACCGTGCAAGAAGGGTTTTCCGCCGCCGCGGGGCGAAAGCTCACTGGCACTCATTGATCATAGCGCCGAACCACGCCGAGAATAGTCCCCTCGCCGCCGCGCGGACCGGACGGCGGCAGTCCAGACCTCGAAGCCAGCCCCACCGCCGGCATCCGTCCGCCGCGGCGCGCAGGCCGGACGCCCTCGGCGAACGAATTTCAAGGCGCCGCGACCGGTGGCGCGGGCGCCGCGCCGAGCGCGGGACCCGTCCTCGCGACGTCGCCGGGAATCGCCCCGCCGTTCGCGGCGGCGATCCGGTCGAACAGCGCCGAGATCGGGGCCGCGAACTCGATCACCGACAGGTCGTTGTGTCCCCGCGCCGCCAGCTCGACCATCCGCTTCTCGATGCCGCTCGCCGAGCGCGCGGGGGCGGCTTCGAACAGCCGCCGGCCGAACTCGATCGGCACGATCTCGTCCAGCGCCCCGTGGATGCTCAACACCGGGCACGTCACCTGGCGGATGTGCTCCGCCGACTCATAGCGATCGACCAGCAGCAGCCGCACCGGCAGGATCGGAAAGTGGTGCGCGCCGACATCGGCCAGCGACGAGAACGTCCCTTTCAGGACGACCGCCGCGGGGCAAACCCCGTCCGCGCACAAGTCGGCGGCGAGCCGCGTCGCGACGCCGCCCCCCAGCGACTCGCCGTACAGCACGATCCGTTCGGGCGCCACGCCGCGCTCTGCGACGGCGTAGTCCCACAGCGTGCGGGCGTCGGCGATCAGGGCCGCTTCGCTGGGCGAGCCGGGGTTGTCGCCGTAGCCGCGGTAGTCGAACAGGAAGACGTGCGCGCCGAGGCGGGTGAAGTCCCGGCAGTCGGCCGCGCGGAGCCGGCGGTTCCCCGCGTTGCCGTGCAGGTAGAGGACCAGCCAGCCCCCTTCGGCGAGCTGCCGGTCGCACTCGGCCGCGTCGCGCGCGGCGCATTGGTCGGGGAGGATGTGCCAGCCGTTCAGCTCCAGCCCGTCGTGCGTGGCGAGCGAGACGGCGTGGACCTGGCCGTCGGCAAGCCTCGCCTGCGCGGGGAGAATCCGCGCCTCGCGGTGCGGGTGGTAGATCAGCCAGCGTTGCATCAATCCAAACATGGCGACGATCAACACCGGCCAGAGGAGGATCCGCAACCCGATCCACCGGAGCCATCCCCGACCGGTCCGGGGAAAGCTCGGCACGACGAGCCGCCGCCAGCGCCCCGAACGCGGCGGCCCCGATGCGGCCATCGGCGCGGCGGCAGGAACGATCGGCGCGGCGTCGGACATGGAGGCTTGCCCCTCCTGAATCACTCGAATGCCGGGAAGACCTGAGCAGTTCATTTTAGCAACCTGCTCGCCCCTCGGTCGATATAATCGTTGAAGACTTTCGCCGTCGCCGTTCGCCTTCTATTTCGTGGGGCCGTCCCACCATGCCCGACTCGCCCGAAGCCGCCGCGCGCCACGTGCCGTTCCTCGAACACCTCGAGTTCCGCGAGATCGAACGGCGGGACGGCCGGGCGACGTTCTCCGTGTTGCTGAAGGAACCGCACCTGCGCACGCTGGGGCTGGCGCATGGCGGGCTGGTCCTGAGCCTGCTGGACACGGTGCTGGGCGGGGCCGCCGGGACCACCGCCCCCGCGGGGCATTACGTCGTGACGATGCAGCTCAACGCGAACTTCATCCGGCCGGCCTGGGAGGGAGAGACGCTCGTCGCCTCCGGCGAGGTGCGGCACTCCGGCCGCCGCACCGCCGTCTCCGCGGGCGAGGTCCGCACCGCCGAGGGGCGCCTCGTGGCGACCGGCAGCGGCACGTTCATGTTCCTGCCGCACGCGGGCGGGGCGAAAATTGAGCGGCGCGACGTGCCCCCCGGCGGCGCTTCCGACGAGTGATCGATCCAAAAGGAGATCGCCATGCGCGCTTGCAAATTCCTGCTTCCGATGTGGCTCGCCCTGGCGATCTGCCCGGCGACGCTCTCCGCGCAGCTCGCCTCCGGTCCGGCGGAAGGGAGCAAGCTGGGGCCGCTGAAAGTCGTGGCGGCGACCGGCGACGACGCCGGCCAGGAAGTCGATGCGGCCAAGGCCCGCAACGGAAAACCGACGGTGTTCGTGTTCGTGCAGCAGCAGACGTGGGACCGGCCGGTGGCGCGGTTCCTGCGGACGCTCGATGACGAGCTGGTCCAGCGGAACGACGGGACGCGGGCCGTCGCCGTCTGGCTGACCGACGACGTGGACGCGGCGAAGGAATATCTGCCGCGCGCCCAGCAGTCGCTCGATCTGAAGGCGACCGATTGGACGGTCCATCCCGGCGACACGAGCGGCCCGGCGGAATGGGGGATCAACGCCGACGCCCACGTGACGGCGGTCATCGCCCGCGACCAGCAGGTGACGGCCAGCCTCGCCTGGCGCTCGCTCAACGAGACCGACGTCCCGGCGGTGCTGGAGAAGCTGAAGGGAAAGGAATGACAGTAGTTTCAAGAACGCGACTCCGTCATTCCCGCGCAGGGCATGACGCGCCGTCTCGAACTTGGAAGTAGTGAGTGAAGAAAAGTCATTGGGTCGCAAGCAAGGCGCTGAGAACAAGGGCGACGCAGAAGCGAGACGTCGAAGCCGACGAACAGCCCGAGGCGGCAGAAGCGGAGCGTGAGATCCCGTTGCCTGACGCCGGTGAGTGAACAGAGAAGCAATTGGAGAATCAGACGCAGATCAATCGAGTCTGTAGCGGCATTCCGGGGGATTGGAACTCGCCCCGAAGGGGCATGACAAATCAGCCCAGGGCAGAGCGGAGTGGCGCGAGCCGCGGAGCGCCGCCCTGGGTCAGTGTCCGCCGCGCCACGGGAAGCCCTGAAAGGGCGCGACAATGGTGACCGGAGATGGGACAATCCAACATGGCGCGCGATGACGATCCGATCGAGAATTTTGTCTCGCCCCTTCGGGGCTTCCGGCCGTCGTGGCTCGTCTCGGAACCCAGGGCGGCGCTGCGCTTGCCCTGGGCTGATCTGTTGCGCCCCTTTGGGGCACGATTCGGCGGCGGATAGAAGACATTGAAGCCGGTCCTTGCGGCGCGATCTCCCGCAATAGTGCTAAAGACGCAGGTCGATCGGTGTTCTCGCTCCGTCCCGCCATTCCCGCCGACGTGCCGGTCGTCCTCGGGCTGATCCGCGAGTTGGCGGAGTACGAGAGGCTGCCGCACGAGGTGGCGGCGACCGAAGAGTCGCTCCGCGAGACGCTGTTCGGGGCGCGGCCATATGCCGAGGCGCTCGTGGCGGAGGCGGACGGCGAAGTCGCGGGGTTCGCTGTGTTCTTCCACAACTACTCCACCTTCGTCGGCCGTCCCGGTCTGTATCTCGAAGACCTCTATGTGCGGCCCCAGTTCCGTCGCCGCGGGATCGGGCGGGCGTTCTTTCGCGAGCTGGCGCGGCTGGCGGTCGAGCGCGGCTGCGGCCGGATCGAGTGGTCGGTGCTCGACTGGAACGAGCCGGCGCTCGCCTTCTACCGCGGCCTGGGGGCCACGCCGATGTCCGACTGGACCGTCCAGCGGCTCGCCGGAGCGGCCCTCGAAGCGATGGCGGCGGACGGCGGATAGTTCCGCGGCCGTCAAGGAAATCCGTTCCGGCGGAACTTTGTCTTTGCAGTTTCCGTCAGATTCCGCATAGACTACACCCATGTTTCCGCCCGATCCATTCCTGCCGCCGGAGGGCCCATCATGTCCGGTGAAGCCGCGGATCACAGTGAACGCACCGACCCGCCTCACGCCGAGTCGTTGAGGCCGCTGCAAGTGTACGACGTGGGGCCGCCGCTCGTGATCGGTTTCGACGGCCGAGCGATCCCCGACGACCTGTGCCTGACCGAGCACCGCGCCGAACTCGGGCGGCTGATCGAGGCGCACGGCTGCCGGCAGATCGCGTTCGACCTGTCCGACGTGAAGTACCTTCCGAGCGGAATGCTCGGGCTGCTCGTGTCGCTGACGCGCGAGTTGGGAGTGGAGGTCCAGCTTTTCAACCCTTCGCCCGACGTTCGCGAGACGCTGGAGATCACGAAGCTGGACCGCCAGTTCCAGCTCCGCGACGTCGAAGTGTAGGCGTCGCAATCGAGAGCGGATGGTGCGATGGAGCGGTTGGGGACCGTGTATCTCGTGGGGGCGGGGCCGGGAGATCCGGGGCTGCTCACCCTGCGCGGGCGGGAATGCCTGCGGCGGGCCGACCTGGTCCTCTACGACGGCCTCGCCAATCCGCTGCTGCTGTCGCACACGGCCGCCCGTGCCGAACGCACCGCGCGCTCCGCGGACCCCGCCCGGCGGGCCCTTCATCAGGAGGAGATCAACCAGCGGCTGATCGACGCCGCCCGCGCCGGGAAGACGGTCGTGCGGCTGAAGGGAGGGGACCCGTTCGTCTTCGGTCGCGGCAGCGAAGAGGCGGCCGCGCTCGCTGCGGCGGGCGTGCCGTTCGAGGTCGTGCCCGGCGTCACCGCCGCGATCGCGGCGGGGGAATACGCCGGGATTTCGCTGACGCACCGGGAGTTCGCGTCGGCGGTCGCGTTCGTGACCGGCCACGAGGATCCCGCGAAAGAGGCCCCCGCGATCGATTACGCCAACCTCGCCCGCTTCGGAGGGACGCTCGTGTTCTACATGGGGCTGCACCGGCTGGAGCACATCGTCGATTCGCTGCTGGCGGCCGGAAAGCCGGCCGACGTCCCGGCGTGCGTGATCAGCCGCGCGACCACGCCCTTGCAGCGGACGGTGACGGCCCCGCTGGGGGAACTGGCCGCGGCGGTGCGGCAGGCGGAGCTGCGGCCGCCGTCGCTGATCGTGGTGGGGGAATGCGTGCGGCAGCGCGCGCGGATCGCGTGGTTCGAGCGGCGGCCCTTGTTCGGGTTGCGGATCGGCATCACGCGGGCCGAGGCGCAGGCGGGCGAGACGATCGCCCGCTGCCTGGAGCTCGGCGCGCAGCCGGTGTTGTTGCCGACGCTCGCGATCGGGCCGCCGGATGATCCGGCCGCGGTCGAGGCGGCGCTCGACCGGCTGGAGACGTTCGACTGGCTGGTGTTCACGAGCGCCAACGGCGTGGCGGGACTGCTGGGGCGGCTGTGGGAGCGGGGGGAGGACGCGCGGCGGCTGGGGCGCGTGCGGATCGCGACGATCGGCCCGGCGACGGCGGAGGCCTTGGCGGCGTATCGCCTGCGGCCCGATCTGGTGCCGGAATCGTTCCGGGCGGAGTCGCTGGCGGAGGGGCTCGCGCCGCGCGCGGCCGGCGGGCGGGTGCTCTGGGCGCGGGCCAACCGCGGGCGGGACGTGCTCCCGCAAGCGCTCGAGGCGGCGGGGGCGATCCTGGAACAGGTCGTGGTCTATCGCAGCGACGACGTGGCCGAGTTCCCTCCCGCCGCCCGCGCGGCGCTCGAGGCGGGGGAAGTCGATTGGATCGGATTGAGCAGCCCGTCGATCGCGCGGGCCGTGGCGCGGCTGCTCCCGGACGCGGCCCGCGACCGGCTCGGCACGTCGCTGCGGCTGGCGAGCATCAGCCCGGTGACGACCGCCGCGGCGCAGGAGGCCGGGCTGCCGGTCTCGGCGGAAGCGGTCGAGTTCACGTGGGAAGGCATTTTCGCGGCGATCCGCGCGGCGACGGGCTGACGCGGCGGAACGCGGGCCGGGGGGTATCAAGTCGGGATTTCTTCGCTTTGCGCGGACGAGCGGGCGTGGTATCAACCCGCGATTTCTTCGCTTTGCGGGATGGAGAAGATCGGGTGATTTCGCGTGCAATCTGTTTCCTCGAAACGATTTGCGTTTGGGAAGCGGCTTGCGCGTGGCGCTGTTCGCGCGCGCCCTCCATATAGAGGGAGCAGGTTGCGCGAATTTTTTTGCGGGGCGCGATCGCGCCACGGCTGAAATTGCGGTACGCAGGGTCCACGCTCGCCCGAAGCGCCAGCGAGGGAGAATCGCCGGACGGCCGACGATGTGCGGCGATGAAGTCGCGCGGGCGATTTCCCTGGCTGGCGCCGCGGGCGATGATCCCTGCCATCCCTTGCTTGCGCTGCGGGCCCAGTCGGTGCGGTCCGGACTGCGCCTCCTATTCTTCCCGGGATTTCGCGACGACGTATGTTGCGCAAGCCGCCCGGCTGGTAGAATCGTTCACCTCATCGCAGCCCGCTGCGCGAGCGAGGGTCTCCTCCGGCCTGAAATGACGGTCAGACGAATTCGCAGGAATTCAGACCGGGAACACGAGGATCGATGCATGATTCGGCGGCGAACCTGGTTGGTCTGCGTAGGGGCGGCTCTCTTGGCGGCAGCGTGGTCGTCCCGGCTCGGCGGGCAGGAGGCGGACGCTCCACCGATGCCCCCCGCCCTCCCCGCGGCCGCGGACGAGGCCGCCGCGGATGACCCGGAGATCCTCGAAAAACTCATCTACGTCCCGTACCAGAACGTGAAGGCGGTCCTCGAACGGCAGAAGGGGACCGTCTTCCTGCCTTATGTGGAATACCTCCGGCTGTGGCAGCGGTCGGAGCGCGGGGCGGCCATGGCCGCCGCGCCGGTCGACGCCGTCATCACCGAAGCGCACTACCGGGCGACCATCGAACAGGACCGGGCCCGCATCGCGGCGACACTCACCGTGCAGGTGCTCGGCAAGCCGTGGGCCGAAGTCCCCGTGCGGTTCGGCAAGGCCGCGGTCGGCCAGGTCAGCGGCGGAAACGAAGACAACCCGGTCATCCTCCGCGGCACCGGCGACGGCACGTACTCGCTCCTCCTCCCCGAGAAGGGAGAGCACCAGGTCGAGCTCGAACTGATCGCGGCAGTGCACACCTCGCCCGACGGCCGCAGCCTCCAGTTGGACATCCCCCCGGTCGGGATCACGACGTTCGAGCTCATCATCCCGGAAGCGCGGCAGACGGTCGAGCTGGAGCCGAAGCTCGTCACGCTGCCGGTCGAAGGGGAGGAGGGCCGCACGCACGTCAAGGCGAGCCTCGGCTCGACGCGCTCGGTCACCGCGACGTGGCGACCGGAAGCGGGGCTGCGGCCGGAAATGGATCTGCTCGTCAACGTCGAGAACGAACTGGCCGTGTCGATCGCCGACGGGCTCGTCCACACGGCCGCGGACCTCACCTACCGCGTGCTCCGCGGCGAATTGTCGCAGGCGCAGGTCGCCGTCCCGAAGGACCACCGCATCCTCGACGTCTCCGCCCGCGACGCGGCCATCAAGGGCTGGAAGACCGAGGACGAGGCGCAACGCCGCCTCGTGACGATCGACCTGCTGGCCCCCGTCCGCAAGGAGGTCACGTTCGAGATCCGCACCGAGGCGCCGCAGCCCGCCGCGGCGTTCGACGTCGCCGGAATCGCCGAGGACGGCACGGTGCACGGGATCCACGCGGTCGGCGTGGTCCGCGAGAGCGGGCGGATCGTCGTCTCCCGCGCCGACGACCTGACGCTCACCGTCGACGGGCAGCAGGGGGTGATGCGGGTCGATGCGGCCGAGTTCGACCAGCCCCGCCGGCGGCCGAACGCCGATTACTACCGTTTCTACGGTCCCCAGTTCACGCTGCGGGTCGACGCCAAGCCGGTCGAGCCGCGGATCGTCGCCACGCAGGTCGCGCGGCTGGTGTTCGGCGACGACGAACTGCGGCTGATCGCCGACGTGCGGTATGAAATCGAGCGGGCCGGGGTGTTTTCGCTGTCGCTCAAGGTCCCGGAGGGATTGACGATCGACGGCGTCGTCTCACCGGCGCTCGACCGCTTCGATGTGGCGGGCGAGGGAGCGGACCGCAAGCTGAATCTCTCGCTGCGGGGGAAGCAGCAGGGAGCGCTCTCGTTCCGCATCACCGCGCATCGCGCCTTCGAGGCGGCCGACGCCGACGCGGAGGCGGCTGGAGAGACGCTGCCGGTCCTCGAGCCGATCGGCGTCGAGCGCGAGACGGGGGAAGTGCTCGTCTTCGCGCCGCCGGGGATCGAGGTCGTCACCGACGCGGAGGCCTTGGCCGGGCTGTACGCGGCCGCCGGACAGCAACTGCAGTTCCCGGAGCTCGGCCCCGTCGCGCTGGGGGAGGTGCAGCTCGTCTCGGCGTGGTCCTACAACCGCCGGCCGGTGGCGCTCGTCGTGAAGACCTCCCGCCGGCCGACCCGGCTTTCCGCCCGCGTCGGCACGACCGTCCGCGTGCGGCAGGAGCTGACGGAAGTCGCCGCGCTGGTCGAGTTCGCCGTCGAATACGCGGGGATCGACACGTTCCGCATCGCCGTGCCGGAAGCGGTCGCCGACCGCACGCAGATCGAATCGGTCGCGGGGGGGACGATCAAGCAGAAGACCCGCGCGGAAGCGGACGAGGGGTGGGTCGCGTGGACGATCGTCTTGCAGCGGAACGCGCTCGGCGTGCAGCGGTTCCGCGTGACGTGGGACGTGCCGCGCGAGGCGGCCGCCGCGGGAGAGGCCGCGCCCGCCGCGGCGAAGGAGGGGGGCGCGGAGTGGTCGTACCTCGTCCGCCCGCCGCGGGCGCTGAGCGCGCCCGGCGAGGACGAAGGCGCGGAGATCGCGGTCACGAAGATCGACGGCGAGCTGCTGGTCCTCCGGGATCGGGCCCTCGCCGTCCGCGCTGTCCCCGCGGGGAACGCGCTCGAGGCGATCGACCTCCGCGAGCTCGTGTTCCTGTCGGTGTCGGGCGAGCTGGCGGCGAGCGCCGCGGCGCAGAAACAGCAGTCCGCCGGCTCGACGGGAGATTCCCTGCAAAGCGCCGTGCTCGCCTACCGCTATCATGCACAGCCGGTCGAGCTGACCGTCTCCGCCCGGCGGTACGAGGTCGGCGAAGTCGTCGAGACGGTGATCTCGAGGGCGCTGATCGAGGTCGTCATCGGCCGCGACGGTGGACGCACCTATTCGTGCCGATACCGCATGACGAGCAGCGAGCGGCAGCGGCTGGCGGTCGACCTGCCGGCGAAGGCGCGGCCGCTGGCGGTGCTTATCGACGGCCGCGACGTGCCGCTCGGCAAGGCCGAGGCGAAGGAGGGGCAGGCCGGGCGGGATGCGTATTTCATCGACGTGTCGCGGGGGACGCAGTCGGACGCCGCGTTCCTGCTCACGCTGCGGTTCCGGCTCGACGAATCGGCCCTGCTGGAAGGTTGGGCCGGACCGGTCACGATCGACTTCCCCCACGTCGGCGGCAGCCAGGCGGGGACCGTGGTCGTGCAGCAGTCGCGGCTGGCGGTGTGGGTGCCGGAGGAAATCGCCCTCGTCGATACGCCGAAGGGGTTCAGCTCCCGCACGTGGATCTACGCACGGGGCTGGTGGCTCGGCCCGCTGGGGACGACGATCGCGCGGCAGGAGGGGAACGATCAGTGGATCGGCGATGCGAGCGGATCGGCGACCGACTTCCCCACGGAGGGGCACGCCTACATGTACTCCGGCGTCGGTCTGCCAGGCCCCGCCGACATGAGGTGGTGGAACATGCCGTTCTACACCGGGATCATCAGCGGCGCGCTCGTGCTGATCGCGATCGTGCTGCGAAACACCGGCTGGGAGAACAAGCTGGGGATCGTGGTGCTGGTCGGGTTCGTTGCGGCGCTGTTCGCCCAATGGGACGCCCCCTCGGTGCAGCACGCCCTGATCGCCGGGCGGTACGGGCTGGCGGCGCTCGCCGTGCTGTGGCTGTTCCACGCGGCGTTCGGCCGCGGCCGGCCGCGCGGGGAGGTCCGGCCGATCGTGTACGAGCGGCCGGTGGCGGTCGTCGTCCCGCCGCCGGGCGTGTTCGACGAGAAAGGGACGGTGGAGAATGGATGATCGCCGCTGTGGAGGAGTGACGAGTGACGAGTTGCGAGTGACGAGAAGGAGCCGGGAAGTCGTGGAATGTCGTAGGGTGGGCTGTGCCCACCAGCGCGGCGGACGCGGATTCCATCGCGACTCTCGTCAACACCGGGTACTCGGTACTCAGTGCTCAGTACTCAGTACGACCCCCTGCTCCCCTCGCTTGCGCGTTTTGATGTTGCGCAGTTTCATCCAATATGGGAGAATTTGCCGGCGATGGAGCGGCTGGGGGCGACTCGCCGCCGTTGCGCGTCATGCCCGCGAAGAGCCTGCCCCCAGCGAAGGCGGGGGCGGGCATCCAGCGGCTGCGCGGACGGCGAACGCACTGGATTCCCGCCTTCGCGGGAATGACGGAATCGCCGGTCACGAAATAGCGCAACATCAAAACTTGCGCGTCGGGCTCGTATTGCGCGCCGTCGCGATCTGGCTCGGCGCGACGGCGTCGCTTGTCGCGCAGGATGCCGACTCCGCCGGGCGAACGCCCGCGCCGCCGAAGGAGGGCGTCCACCAGATCTACGTTCCCTTCTCCGCCTTCGACGCGGTCCTTGAACGCGAGCCGAAGGGGGTGCTGCTCCCCGGCGACGAGTTCCGCAAGCTGTACCGCGAGGCCCGTCTGCGCGGCGGGGCCGACGACCGCGTGCCGCGGGGCGTCGCGATCTCCGGGGCGACCTACCGCGTCCGCGTCGACGGCGAGCGGTTCGTGATCTCGGCGGAGGTCGACTTCCGCACCTTCCGCGACGGCTGGCACGCGGCGGCGCTTCCGTTCCGCGGATTGGCCATCGACAAGGCGACCATCGACGGCGAGGCCGCGCGGCTCGGCCGGCTCGCCGAAGCGGGCGGCGGGCTGTACCTCATCGACGACCGGGCCGGGGCGAAGACGCTGGCGCTCGAAATGTCCGCCCCGCTCGCGGCGGTCGGCAGCGACCGCGTCGCCGAGTTCGGCCTGTTGCCCCGCACGCCGGCCACGCTCGAAGTCGAGCTTCCCGCGGGCAAGCACCTCGTGTTGAACGAGTCCCCCGTGGAGCGTCCCGCGGCGGCCGAGGAAGCCGCGACGTACCGGTTGCCCGTCGGCGGGAGTGGGAACCTCGCGCTCCGCGTCACCGACCGCACGGCGGCGGAGGCGGGGGACCGCCTCCTGTTCGCCACCACCGGATACGGCCTGAACGTCGCGCCGGGAGAAGTGCTGTGGCACGCGGCGGCGACGATCCAGCTTTACGGCCGCGCGGTCGATCGCCTCGTGTTCCGCGTCCCGAACGCGCTCGAGATCGCCGACGTGAACTCCACCGGGTTGGAAGCGTGGGAGCTTGCCGACGACGAAGACGTGCCGAACACGACGCGAATCACCGCGACGTTCCGGCAGCCGGTCGAGGGGACGCGGCAGATCGTGTTCACCGGCGTGATGAACGCCGCGGTGGGAGAGCCGTGGGAGGCGCCCCGGCTGGCGATCGTCGGCGCGACGTCGCACATGGGGCGGATCGCGGTCCGCCAGCCGCCCGGAGTGAGGCTGGAAATCGAAGAGGCGTCCGGCGTGCGGCGGATCGAGGCGGAGCGGCCGAGCGATCCGGCCTCGAGCGGTCCGCCGACGCAGGTCACGCTCGCGTTCGACGTGTGGCGCGAGGACTTCACGCTGCGGTTCGTCACGAGGACCAAGGACCGCGAGCTGGTCGCGGTGATGAGCACCGTCCTCGCGGTGGACGACCAGGCGATCGACCTGAGCGCGACGGCGACGCTCACCCCGTTCTTCGCGCCGCTGTTCGACCCCGAACTGACGCTTCCAGCCGAATGGACCGTGACCGCCGCCCTCGTGGACGGCGCCCCGGCCGAGTGGAAGCTGCTCGCCCGCGAGGCGGGACTGCATCACGTCGTGGTGCGCTTGCCGCGCCCGGTCGCCCCCGGCGAGAGCGCAATCGTCGAGCTGCAGGCCCGGCGCGAGCTCGAGAACCGGCTGCAGGCGGAAGGGGAGGTCGAGTTGGAACTGCCCGAGGTGCGGTTGCCCGCTGCGGGGATCGTCGCGGGGACCTACGTGATCCATTATCCCGGCCACCTCGACGTCGTTCCGCTGGAAGTCGAAGGGCTGGATCCGACGTTCCTCCAGGACGATTCGGAAGTTCGGAGTGCGGAGCGTGGAGCGCGGAGTTCCGAGCAGGATCCGCAATCCGAATTCCGCACTCCGCACTCCGCGCTCCGCTACCTCGCCTACAGCTACCAGGACTCGCGGTTCGCGGGGACGATGAAGGTCGTCGTCGAGCCGGCGCGGGTCGCCGCGACGACTTCGACGACGGCCCGTCTCGACCCGGAGGCGCTCCGGGCGCACGTCGAGGCGCTGCTCGACATCGAGGGGGGCGGGATCCGCGGGCTCGCCGTCTCGCTCCCCGAACAGGCCGGGACCGACCTGCGGTTCAGCCTGTGGCCGGCGTCGGTCCGCATCACCGAGCAGCAACCGGGCGCGGTGCGGGACGGCCGCCGCGAATGGTCGCTCGCGTTCGACCGCCGGCTTGAGGGACGGTTCCTGCTCGCGGTGGACGTGCAGTCGCCGCGGGAGAAAGCGGAGCGGTTCCGCGTCCCCGACCTGCGGATCGCCGCCGCGGAAAGGCAGCACGGGACGGTCGCGATCGAAGCGGGGCCGCAGCAGCGGCTGACGATCGCCGCGCACGACGCCGAGGCCCGGCCGCTCGATCCGCTGGACCCGATCGACTTCGCTCCGCCCCGGCTGTATGTCCCGCAGGAGCGGATCGTGGCCGCGTTCCGCTACGTGCGGCCCGGCTTCGAAGTGACGCTCGCGGAGGAGCGGTTCGACCGCGTCGCGGTGCCGACCGCCGTCTGCACCGTGCAGCGGCTCACCTCGCTCGTGTCGCGCGACGGCGGGATGCAGCACCGGGCGGAGATGGCGCTCAAGGCGGTCGGCGTGCAGGCGCTGCGGATCGACTTCCCCGAGAACGGCAGCCCGCAGCCGCTGTGGGCGGTCGAACTCGACGGCGAGCCGGTCGAAGTGCGGCGGTCCGGCGGGACGTACCGCATTCCGTTCGCGGCGGGAGACGCGCAGGCGACGCATTCGCTGGTGCTGCACTATGCCTCGGCGACCGGTCCGTTCGACATGTTCGACCGGTTCGCGGAGCGGCCGCCCGCCTTGTCGGTCGAGCGGGGAGACGGCACGGTGCAGCCGATCGACGTGCTCGAGCGGACGTGGGATCTGCGCTATCCGCGGAAGCTGCTGCTGCTCGACAGCGAGGGCGGGTTTCATCCCCAGGGCGATTTGGACGCGTACAGCCTGCTCGGCGCGCTGCGCCGTGGGTTCCGCGACGTGTCGCTCGCCGACCTGCTCGGCGAGGCGCTGTGGCTCGCGGGGGCGGCGGCGCTCGTGCTGCTCGTCGGGCTGACCCACCGCCGCTGGGGCCGGCGGGGGCTGCTGGCGCTCGGGCTGATGGGCGTGATCGGGCTGATGCTCGGCGTGATCGTGGTGGTGGTCTCCGCCTGGTCGATGTCGCCGTTCATCTACACGCTCGACGGCACGAAAAGCATGAACGACATGGAAATCGATTTCGGCGGTGGAACTCGTGAAACGACGACCACGCCAGCCTCCGGAGAAGAGAGCTACGGTAGTGTGACCATCGAACAACCCGGCTTGTCTTTCCGCGGCGGTTTCGACCCCGATGAGCCGATGGTCGAGCCGGCCCCGCAACCGGCGACTCCGCCCGCTCCCGTGCAGGAAGTGCCCGCTCTCCCGCAACGGGTGAACGGCGACATAATCGCCGGGCAGACCGTGGCGGGCGAAGCCGCCCCCCAGGATGCCCCTCCCCGCTCCTCCGACCAGACGATCGGCCCGGCTTACGGCGGGGCGCGATTGTCCGTGAAGGTCGAAACGGAACTCCCCGACCCCGAGGCCTTCCATCAGAAGTCGTTCGCCTACGCCGGCGCGAATTCGCAGGGGGTCGAGTTGCGGCTCGCCTCGGCCGATCGCGACCAGATCGAGGCCTTCCGCTGGTTCGTCGCGGTCCTCCTGTTCGCGCTGTCGTGGCTGTTGCGGAACTTCCCGCTCGCGCTCCGGGGGACGCTCGCGGCGGTCGGCCTCGCGCTCCCGCTCGCCTTGCTGACGATCGTCCCCGCCGGCTGGCAGATCGCGCTCGACGGCGTGTTCCTGGGCACGCTCGCGGGGGTCGGCGCGTGGCTCGTCCGCGGGGCCGTTCGCGGATGGTCGCGACGGCCGCGGCGCGTGCGCGTCCGGCCGGTCGCGACCACCGTCGCGACCCTGTTCGCCGCCGCGCTGCTGCTGCCCGCGCTCGCGGCGGCCCAATCGCCGCCACAGCCGGACCCGCGCCGCGCCGTTCCGAACGATGATTTCCGGGCGAACGATCCCTTCCAGTCGGACGATGGCTTCCGAAACGCCGTCCCGCGGCGGGAACCGGCGGAATCGGTGCTCACCAGGCCCGAGGCGGAGGCGGAGATCACGGTCATCGTGCCGTTCGACGCGGCGGAGGATCCGCTCGCCGCCACGCGGGTGTTCCTCCCCTACGAGAAGTTCGTCGAGCTCTGGAACCGGGCGCATCCCGAGCGGGCGATGCGCGCCCCGCCGCCGATTCCGGGAGTCGTCGCGGCGACCGCGTATTCCGCCGAGGTCGCCGCGGGGGCGAACGCGGAGGAGCCGCGCGTCGCGGTGAGGGGGCGGATCGTGCTGTACAGCTTCCGCGACGAGCCGGTGACGCTTGGGGTGCCGTTCGGGAAGGTCGCGTTGCGCTCGGCCCGATTGAATGGGGAATCGGCGCCGCTGGTTGCGGGGGAGAACGCGGAGGTCGGAGTACTGGGTACTCAGTACGGAGTACAGAGGTCAGAAGTCAGAAGTCAGAAGTCAGAAGTTGGAGAAGAAAAGCGGGGGGGTGATTCCGAGCTTTCCGTCGTGCTTTCCAAAGCCGGGTTGCACGTGCTGGACGTCGAGTTCGATCTGCCGGTCCGCACCGTCGGGCCGGCGGGGCGGTTCACCGTGCCGCTGCGGCCGGTCCCCGCCGGGTCGCTGTCATTCGCGCTCCCCGCGGCCGAGTTGGAGGTCCGCGTCGACGGCTCGACGTCGGCCTATCGCCGCCGCACCGAGGCAGGCCGCACGTGGATCGAGGTCCCCGTGGACGCCGCGGGGGACGTGACGGTCGCCTGGCAGCCCTCCGCCCAGCGCGGGGGGGTCGAACGGACCGTTCACGCCGAAGGGACGCACCGCCTCGACATCACGGACGCCGGCGCGGCTTTGTCGAGCGGGTACGTGTTCCACGTGCGGCAGGGGCCGCTGTCGCAGGCGGGCTTTTCGCTGCCGGAGGGGGTGATGGTCCGCCGCATCTCCGGACCCGACCTCGCCGGATGGCAGATCGAAGGCGAGGCGGGGGAGCGGACGCTGCGGGTCGATTTCCGCCGCCCGATCGACACGAGCACGCAGCTTTCGTTCGACCTGTTCCTCGCAGCGCGGTTCGGCGAAGAAGCGGCGACGCTCGAGCTCCCCGCGTTCGCACCCCGCGACGTGACCCGCGAGACTGGCACGGTCGCCGTGTACGCCGAGGAGCAGTTCGCGGCCGAGCCGCGCGTCGCGGAGGGGCTGCGGCGGATCGACCTGGCCGGGGGCGAGATTCCCGTCCACACGCCAGGCGCGCCCGGCGCGCTCCGCTTCGCCTGGCGGTACGCGGCGCGCCCCGTGCGGCTCGCTCTGGAAATCTCCCGCCGCGGCGAAGAAACGCGGACGACCGCCGTCCACGCGGTCGCCATCCTGCAGCGGCACGTGATCGTCGACAGCCGCCTCACCTACGATTTGCAGGGGGCGCCGCGGTCGCGGCTCGTGGTCCGGCTCCCCCCGCTGTATTTCCCGCTCGAAGTCGAGGCGACGGCCCTCGCCGACTGGTACGTCCACGAAGACCAGCGGGCCGGCACGCGGGAGCTCGTCGTCGAAATGGCCTCGCCGCGGCGCGGCCTGGCCGAGATCGTCCTCCGCGGCCAGGTCCCCAAGGACCCGGACGACGGGTTCGTCGAGCTGACGGTCCCCGAGCCGGCCCAGGCCGACCGCGTCGAGAAGTTCCTCGCGGTCCGTCTGCACGAGGCTTACTCGGCGACGGTGGAGGAAATGGCGGGCTGGCGGGCGATCCCCCCGGACGAGCTTCCCGCGGAATTGCAGCAGCGGGAAGGTGCGGTACGGCTCGCGTTCCGCTCCACGAGCACTGCGGAGACCGTGGTCTCGATCGGAATCGAACGGGCCGAGCCGCTCCTCTCCGCCGATTCGATCACCACCGTCACTGTCGCCGATCAGCAGGTCGATTGCATCCTCCACGTCCGCTGGACGATCGATCGGGCGGCGACGGACACCTTCCGTTTCGTGACGCCCGCCGCGTTGTCCGGCCGGCTGGAATTGAAGGCGGCGGGGGTGCGGCAGGTGAGCGAAACGCCGCTCGCGGACGGGCTTGTCCGCTGGACGATTACGTTGCAAAGGCCGGTCACGCGGTCCTATTCGGTGACCGGCACCGCGACGCTGCCGCCCCCCGCCGACGATCGGATCGAGGCCCCCGTGCCGGTCGTCGAGCGGCCGGCGGGCGTGGCCGAGGACGGCGCGCGGCTCGCCCCCCTGCCGGCGCAGCGGCGGTACGTCGTGCTGTTCAACGCGTCGCGGGGGCGGCTCGTCCCGCTCGACCCGCAGGCGTTCGAGACGGTCCGCCCCGCCGAGCTGCCCGTCAAGGCGGCCCAGCCGGAAATCGCCGAGCGGCTCGAACAGGCCGCGGCCCGGCTGCGGCTCGCCGCGGGCGACAAGCCTCCGGTGTGGAAGATCGAGCGGTTCGCCGCCTACGAGGGGGCCGCCGCCGTCATCCGCGTGGCGGACCTGCTCACCGTGCATGCGCACGACGGCACCTACCGCGGCCGGGGGGTGTACACGATGCGCAACCGCGGCCGGCAGTATCTCCCGCTCGCAGTCCCGCCGGCCGTCCACATTCTGTCGGTGATGGTGAAGGATCCGCGCGCGGGAGACGCGCCGCGGCCGGCGCGGCTCGTGCGGGGGAAGGACGATGGCGTCCATCTCGTGCCGATTCCGCAGACCAGCCGCGCGGATTTGCCATTCGAGGTCCACGTGGTGTTCGCCTCGACCGAGCCGGCGCCGCTGCCGCGGGGGCTCGCGGTGCGGGCCCCGGTGGTCCAGCCGGAGGTCCCGCGGGTGGTCGAGCCGCGCGGCGCGGACGACGCGCTGGGGATCGCGGTCGAGCGGACCGCCTGGCGGGTCTATCTGCCGCCGGAGTTCGACGCCGAGCCGGTGAAGGACCGGGCGCGGCAGAACCTCTCCGCGGCGGACGAGGCCACGGCGCAGGCGGTCCGCACGATCGGCATTCGCAAGGAGCAGATCGAGCTGGGGAAGGTGATCGCCAACGCCGCGGAGAGCATCTTCATCCGCCGGCAGGCGCTGGGGAATTATTACCAACTGGAGAAGCAGGCGCGCCAGTCCGAAGCGACCCTCGGCGTGTCGGATTCGGAGCTGAGGGACGGCGTGCCGAGCACCTTATTGCTCGGGGAGGAACTCGGGAAGCTCAAGGCGCAGGCCGAGCAGGTCAAGGAGCAGGCCGAGGTCCTATCGCTCGACGAGAGCGCCGCGCTCGCCTCGCCAGACAGCCGGCGGTGGCAGAATGCGGCGAACGAGGAGTTGGCCCAGCAATTGTTCGACGACGAGCCGCGCGACTCCGGCCGCGACGACGAACAATCGAAGGCCGGCAAACGGTTCGACCTGCGGATCGAGGGAAAGGTCGGCGGCGAATCCGCGTCGGTCGAATCGAAGTCCGGCGACAAAAAGCCGCAGACCAGCCCCGACTTCAGCCGCTCGAAGCTCCTCGAGCAGAGCCAGCAGCAGGGGGCGCAGAAGCTCGCCGAATCGGGCCGCCAGCGCCGTGGTGAAGAGCTTGACGAGGCCGATCAGTTCTGGGAATCGACCGTGCCGAACGCGCCGGGTTTGCCGCGCGCTCCAGGCCTGCGCCCGCAGCATCATTTGATCGATCCGTTCGCTCAGGAACCTGGCCCGCCAGCGAGCCTTCGTTCTCACACGGTGCGCAACCAGACCCCCTTCCGCTCGCCGCTCGAGCCGCAGCATGCGGGGGGCGTGCAATTCGGCGCCGCGGACGGCGGGTTGGCCTACGCTCCCCATCAGGGCTTCGTCGCCGGGGCCGATGTGGCGGGCTTCGACCCGGCGGGCGCCATCGCCGGGGAAGGCCGGGGCGCCCTCTCGATCGAGGTCGACGTTCCGATCCCCGCCGACGCGACCGTGCTCGCCTTCACCAAAGTCGGCGGCGATCCGCGACTGGCGCTCTCCGTCCGTCCCCGCGAGTCGCTCGAGACCGGCGTCGGCCTGTTGTGGTCGCTCGTCTGGCTTGCGGTCGGAATCGGGGCCGCGGTCGCCTTTCACCGCGCGCAACCCCGCCGGGAACTGACCCACCGCGTCGCCTGGGCGTGCGTCGCGGTCGGCATCGTCGGTTTCTTCCTGCTGGCGGCTCCGCTGTCGTGGGGGGCGCTGGCGCTCGCCGTCGCCGCCGGCCTGGTTGTGGCGCTGCGCCGTCCGCAGTCCTGACCGGTCGACCGAACGCGGCCTGGATTTACATGCGCCGGCGGTCCGGCCAGAATGGCGGCTCCGGTCCCGGCCTCACCGCATTCTGGAGCACATCGCATGACCGCGACGCGCCGCGAGTTCCTGAAGCGATCCGTCGCCGCGGGCGCCGCGTTCCCGCTTCCCTTCCTGTGGACGAAGCGCTCCTCCGCCGGCGATGCGAATGGGCGGCTGACGCTCGCCGCGATCGGCGTGGGGGGGAGCCGCGGGGCGTACAGCCAGGGGGGCGCGATCGCCCGCCGGGCCGCGCAGCACGCGGAGATGATCGCCGTCTGCGACGTGGACGACCGCCACACCGCGGAATTCAACGCGAGCTTCGGCGGGAAGCTCGCCACGCATCGCGATTACCGCGCGCTGTTCGAGAAGCACAAGCCGGACGTGGTGACGATCGGCACGCCGGACCACTGGCACGTGCCGATCGCCCTCGCCGCGCTCCGCGCGGGCTGCGACGTGTACTGCGAGAAGCCGCTCACGCTGACGATCGACGAGGGGATCCTGATCCGCAAAACCGTCGAGGAGACGGGCCGCGTCTTCCAGGTCGGCACGCAGCAGCGGAGCCAGGACGCGCTGCGGTTCCTGAAGGCGATCGCCATCGTGCAGAGCGGCCGGCTGGGGAAGAACGTGAACGCCTACGTGGCGATCGGCGGCGGCCCGACCGGCGGGCCGTTCAAGACCGAGACGCCCCCGGCCGATCTCGATTGGGACCTGTGGCTCGGCGGCGCGCCGCAAGCCGGGTTCTCACCGATGCGCCGCAAGGAGTTCCGCTGGTTCTTCGCCTACTCCGGGGGCCAGGTGACCGACTGGGGCGCCCATCACATCGACATCGCCCAGTGGGCGCTCGGCTGCGACCACACCGGCCCTCTGAAGGTGTCCGCCAAGGGGAAGTTCACGCCGCTCGTCCCCGACAAGTTCGACTGGAAGCCGTTCCTCGACGGCGAGACGACGCTTCCCGGCGGCTACAACACGGCCGCCGAATTCCACTTCGACCTGAAGTTCGCGAACGGCGCGACGATCAGCCTCAACCATCACTATCGTCGCGACGACGGGACCGACTTCGGCAACGGCATCCTGTTCGAGGGGGACGCGGGGCGGATCTTCGTGAACCGCGGCCGCCTGAGCGGCACGCCGACCGAGGACCTGACCGCTGCGGACGAGAAGGACCTCCGCGACCGGATCGCCAAGCTCTACCAGGACCGCGAGCCGGGGGACCACATGCGGAACTTCTTCGAGTGCGTGAAGGACCGCGCGCAGCCGATCTCCGACGTGGCGACGCACCACCGCACGATGACCTCGTGCCATCTGGCGAACATCGCCCTGATGCTCGGCCGCGACCTGTCGTGGGACCCGGAGAAGGAAAGGTTCGTCGGCGACGACCAGGCGCAGGCGTTCGCCTCGCGGAAGCGCCGCGCGCCATACGCCATCGGCGGGTGACGTTTCCGAACATGCGAAATCCGCGAAATCCGTGGATGAGATCTTCGGATCGGTCCGAGATCAGCGGATACCAGCCCGCAGCGCAAGCAAGGGAGAATCGCCAACACGGCCGTCATCGGGCAAAATCGCCGGCCGGTTCGGCGATTCTCCCTCGCTCGCGCTTTTTGATGTTGCGCTATTTCGTGATTGGCGATGCCGTCATTCCCGCGCAGGCGGGAATCCAGTGCCTTCGCCCTCCGCGCATCTGCTGGATGCCCGCCCCCGCCTGCGCTGGGGGCAGGCTCTTCGCGGGCATGACGCGCAAAGGCGGACCGGCCACCAATCGCCGGCAAATCTTCCCGCATTGGTTGAAAGTCGAAAATAGCGCAACATCAAAACTGGCGCTTCGGGCTACGATGACGCGAACGTCCCCGCCGCCTATTCGGGCGCTTTACGCAACGGTTCCTCGAACGGCCGCGTGCGGATTTCCTGTTCCGGCACCGGGTGGAAGAAGTGGACTTCCAGCCTGTCGTACCTCGCGAGGTCGAGCGTGCCGGCGGCCAGTTCGCGGATGCGGGCGACGCGGCGCTTGAGCTCCGCTTTCCGCGACTCGTCCGTCGGGTCGAACGGGACCTTGAGCGTCGCGCGGAGGATCCGCGGCGTCCCCTGGTGCATCTTCCGCTGTCCCCCTTCCACGCGCGGGGCCGAGTCCGGCCACTCCGCGACGATCGCCCGCTGCAACGGCAGGAACGGACCGATGTGCAGTCGCCAATAGACCCACATCGCCCCCGTCATCAGGATCGCGAACGCGAACACGGCGATCACGATCCACTTGCCGGCGATCTCCGGCGGGCGCGGCAGCGGGGCGATGGAATGCTCCGGTTCGTTCAAGCGTCCTCTCCCAAGGCGAGCCGGCGGATCGCCGACTCCGGTTCGTCGAGCGGTTTGGGTCGATCGTCCTCGTAGGGAACGCGCCCGCCGCGGTCGATCAGGAACACGATCGGCAGCGGGCGCGACTTCAATAGTTCGGGGACGCCCCACTCGGCGTGCGTCTCCCCCTCGATGACGATCCCCCCCGGTCCGCTCCGCATGTCGGTCAACAGACGGAACGGCGGCGAACCCGGCAGCCCGCGCTCGGCCGCCGCGCGCAAGTCCGCCTTGTAGCGCCCCAGCGGCGCGCCGCTGACGGCGAGCGCCTCGACGTTCCGCGCGTGCAGATCGGAATGCCTCTCCCGCAACAGCGCCAGGAGCGGCTCCTCGGTGACGGGCACGTGGCCGTCGAAGAAAGCGAGCAGGATCACGTGCCGGCCGAGCATGCCCTGCAACCGCAGCTCCTTGCCGTCGAGCGCCGACATCCGCGACGGCGGGGCGAGCCTGCGCTCGACGAGATCGACCTCCGAGACCGGCGCGTCTTCCCGCGCGTAGCGATACGCGACCAGCCCGGCGATGACGGCGGCGGAGAGCGGCAGGACGAGGAAGCGGGAACGCATGGGAGGAGTGGACAGTGGGCAGTGGACATTGGGCGGCGAGCCCGTCCCCGGCGCGGGGCGGGATTCGCGACATCAGACCAGAAGAAATGTCGAATGTCGAAATCCGAGACAGTAGTTCCAAGAACGCGGCTCCGTCATTCCCGCGCAGGCGGGAATCCAGCCTGTCGTGCGCGCCGCCGCTGGATGCCCGCCTTCGCGGGCATGACGCGTACTCGAGCTTCGGACTTCGACATTCATTCGTCGTTCGAGCTTCGACATTCGACATTGCGAAGGTGATCGCGATCATTGCGCTACGACGGCGACCGTCGATTCGCGGGGCTTGCGGTTCACCTCCGCCCGGTTCAGGGCGTTCAAATAGGCCCGGGCGCTCCCCTCGATGATGTCGACGCTGAAGCCCTTGCCGTGGAAGTTGCGGCCGTTCACGCTGATCTCGACGGAGACTTCGCCGAGGGCGTCCTTTCCCTTCGAGACGCTGCGGATCTGGAGGTCTTCGAGCTGGGCGGAAATGCCGGTGACGCGCTCCAGCGCGTGGAGCACCGCTTCGATCGGCCCGCCGCCGGTCGCGGCGTCGGTGTGAATCTCGCCGGTCTGCTCGTTCCGCACCTCGACGGTCGCGGTGGGGATCGTGCCGAAACCCGCCGTGGCGTGGACGCTCACGAACTGCCACGTATCGACGGTGTCGCCGGTGCGGTTCTCGAGCAGGGCCTGAATGTCGGAATCGTAGACCTCTTTCTTCTTGTCGGCCAGCGCGATGAAGTCGTCGAACACCCGCTGGAACGTCTCTTCGTCGAGCTGAAATCCGAGCGCCTCGACCCGGCTGCGGAAGGCGTGCCGGCCGCTGTGCTTGCCGAGCACGAGGTTCTCGCCGACGTACCCGATGTCCTCGGGCCGCATGATCTCGTACGTGGTCCGCTCCTGGAGGATGCCGTGCTGGTGAATGCCCGCCTCGTGGGCGAAGGCGTTGCGGCCGACGATCGCCTTGTTCCGCTGGACCGGCACGCCGGTGATTCGCTGGAGCAACTGGCTGGTGGGAAACAGCTTCGTCGTGTGGATGTTCGTCTCGCAACCGAAATAATCGCGGCGGGTGCGGAGGGCCATCACGATCTCTTCGAGGGCGGCGTTCCCGGCCCGCTCGCCGATGCCGTTGATCGTACACTCGACCTGCCGCGCCCCGTTCTCGACCCCGGCGAGACTGTTCGCCACGGCGAGTCCCAGATCGTCGTGGCAGTGGGTGCTGATGACCGCCCGGTCGATGTTCGGGACGTTCTGCGTGAGGTGCCGGATGACCTCGCCGTATTGTTTGGGGACGGCGTAGCCCACCGTGTCGGGGATGTTGACGGTGGTGGCCCCGGCGTCGATCGCCTTCTCGACGACTTCGCACAGGAAGTCCAGCTCGGTGCGGGCCGCGTCTTCGGGCGAGAACTCGATGTTCGGGCAGTAGCCGGCGGCGCGCTTCACCATCTCGACGGCGGTGTGCACGATCTGCGACTTGTCCAT
Source organism: Planctomycetales bacterium (assembly GCA_040877365.1). GTDB lineage: Bacteria > Planctomycetota > Planctomycetia > Planctomycetales > Planctomycetaceae > JBBDNT01. Next base: position 42,253 of record JBBDNU010000159.1, on the reverse strand, counting down.
CTTGAGCTTGTGCTCGCGATGGATCGAGCTGGTCGCGAGGAACACGTGGATGCGGGCGTTCACGGCGTCCTGGAGCGACTCCCAGGCGCGGTCGATGTCCTCCTTGCGGCAGCGGGCCAGCGCGCAGATCGTGGTGCGGTCGCCGAACTCGCGGGCGATCCGCTGCACGGCCTCGAAGTCGCCAGGGGAGGAAATGGGGAAACCCGCCTCGATGATGTCCACCCCCAGCTCGACGAGGGCGGCCGCGATCTGCAGCTTCTCCGCGGTGTTCATGCTGCAGCCGGGGGACTGCTCGCCGTCGCGGAGCGTGGTGTCGAAGATGCGGATGACGTTGTCGGACATGGGAAGCTCCCGTGCGAACGAAAAAACCCCAAGACCCGCGTCAGGTCTCAGGGTTCTGAATACTCGGCCGGCAATCGCTGCAGAACCTAAGACCTTCCCGCGGCGAGCGGGAGCAGGCGAAGCGAGAGGTTCGAACGAAGGAACGGCTGCATCGAATGCGTTTCCAGAAGCGGGCCGATCTTGCGATTTCACTCTATCGGGGCGGCCGGGCGGGGTCAAGCGGATCCGTCGGTTCCACGAGCAGGATCTTGCGGTAGGAGATGCCCCCCGAGATGCCGTCGAGCAGGACGATCCCTTTCGCGGGCAGTTGGGCGTTGCGGGTCACCGTGTCGAGGACGTGCTTGCCGTTGATCCACACGTCGACCTTGTCGCCGTTCACGCGGAGGCGGAAGTCGTTCCACTGGCCGGCCGGCTTGACGGCGTTCTCGCGGGGGGCCTCGATCTGGAACAGCCCCCCGCTGACCGTCGGGTCCGGCGCGATGCCGTAATCGTTGCCGAGCTGAATCTTGAAGGACGTGTTCGGCTCGAACGGCTGCCCGTTGAGGATGTTCCACCGGAAGTACACGCCGCCGAAGGCGGTGGAGACATCGGCGACCTTCCACTCCATGCGGAGCTCGAACCGCTCGAACTCCTCGGGCCACATGAGGTACGAGTTGGCGACGCGCTGCGGCGCGGCGGTGAACTCGCCCAGCGGTCCGCGCTGCCACTGGCGCGTGCCGTAGTTCTCCCATTTGCCTGTCTCGTACAGGCCGTCTTCGACCTGTCGGGACGTCTTCGCCGCTTCGCTCTCCGGGTGCTGCTCGCGCAACTTTCCGATCAGGGCCAGGGCGACCGAGGCATTTTCCCGGGCGATCTCCCGCTCGGCCTGCTGGAGCAGCCGCGCGGCGAGCCGCTCGGCGTGCTCGGTCTGCGCGTCGCCGGCACGGTCGAAGCGGACCTTCGCCTGCTGCGGCAGGGCCTGCGCATCGTGCGCGAGGAACAGCCCCATCCGCCGCTGCCCGGCCGCGTCGTCCTTGGCGATGACGCGATCGGCGAAGGCGAGCAGATCGCCCGGCCTCAACTCGAAGATGCTCTTCACGATCTCCTTCTCCTGAAACTTTCCGGTGAGCACGTCGTTCTCGAAGCCGACGAACGCGAGTTTCACGCCGCTCTGGCTGTACTCGTCGCCCGGTTTCAGGCTCGCGACGCCGGCGCGGACATCGTTCCAGAAGCCGCGGATCCCCTCGAGCAACTCGCGGTCCCACGCGAGCAGGTTGCGGTCGGCGGCGAACTCGGGGGCCTTTTCGCGCTCGTCGAGACGCCGTCCCGCTTCGTCGTACTTGCGGTCCGCCAGGAGCTGCGCGAACTCCTTCCAGTGCGCCGTGTAGGGGAGCGGGATGGTGCGGGGATCGATCTTCTTCGGCGCCGGCTGCTCGCCTTGGCGGGGACGATCCGGCAGCTCGAACGTCGTGGCGCCCGCGAACGGGTCCCGCTGCTGCGCGACGACCGGCAGGTCCTCGATCGGCCGGCCGCTCGCGACGAATCCCCAGCCGGGACCGTCCGAGAGCCGCGCGACGTACAGGTCGGCGTGCGCCTCGGGATCCGGGCAATAGAACAGCCACTGCTCGTCGAAGGAGACGAAGTACTGGCGATACTCCGGGTTCGGCTTGTAGTCCGGCAGATCGATCTCGCGGACCGTTTCCAGCGCGGAGAACGGCAGGTTCGTGCTCGTCCGCCGCGCCCGCTGGAGCAGTTTCCCGTCGAACGCGTGCTGCCGCAGGCCGTCCGCGGACAGGCAGGGCTTGCCTCCCGGCAGCGACAACTTCGTGAGGTTGCCGAAGGTGGACAGCGGATCGGGGCGGGTGGCGACGAAGGACTGCGTGGTCCCCTTGTCGATTTCGGTCCAGTAGACCTTGAGGCGGCCCGTGTCGCCGTCGGCGAGGAGCTGCGCGGCGGGCCAATAGGCGTCGAGGCTATCGCTATGGCGGATGTCGACCTGCCGGTCGAAGTCACCCAGGACCGCGGCGGGGGAGCGGGACAGCCCGCGGATGCGGGCCTTCCGCGGCACGCAGAACGCGACCAGTTGACCGTCTCCCGAAACGCTGGGCGAGCCGGGCAGGTCCGGCCCTTTTCCCGCGCTGAGTTCGGCAAGCTGCGGCGGGCCGAAGTCCTCGAATGGATTGCTTCGCGAGGCCGAATAGATTCCCCCCCCTTCCGCACGGTCGGCGGCGAACCAGATCGCCAGTCCGTCGCTCGTCACGAACGGGTCGAACTCCCGGCCGGGCGTGTTGAGCGTTGCGAGCGGCAGGGGCTTGCCGACCTCGGCTGTGAAGAACCTCCCGTGCAGGACGCCGGCGGCGTCTCCCGCGGCGTCCGCGGTCGGCTTCAACCGGACCGTGGCGGCCTGCTCCTGCACGGAGACCGATTCGCTCGCGTCGAAATAACCCTCCTTCGCGATGGTGATCGACCGCAGCCCGCGCGGCACGGTGATCGCGCACGGCGTGCGCAGCAGCCGGCTGCGGTCGACCGGGTCGCGGACCGGCTCCCCCTCCACGAGCACGGCGAATCCGGCTGGGGTCGTGAAGACCTGGATCTCGCCGGTGAGAGGCCGCGGGATCGGAATGCTCTGCGGGTCGACCGGTCCCGTCGCGCGGCTGCCGTCGGCCGTCGGATCGGACTTCGTCCCGCCATCGCCGTCGAAGAACGCGAACCACATGCCGACGGCGACGAGCAGCGTCACTCCCCCGCCGATCGCGGCGATCGACTTCGGTTCGCGCCACAGGCTCCGCTTCGGCTGCGACCCGACGCGGCTCGGTCGCGGGCCGGCGACGATCGCGGGCAGCGGCGCGGGCGCTGCGGCCTCGGGCGGCGCCACGACCCGCGCCACCGGCGCGGGCGGGCGGGCGCCTGCCGCCGGCTGCGGCGGCGATGCGCCGCGATCGGCCGCCGGCCCGGATGGCTGCGGGCGCTGTGGGTTCGGGTGGCTCATGGAGTTCGCCCGGAAATGCTCATCGAAACACCGGGCCGGCAAGCGCCGCGCGCCGCTACGGCCGGGCGTGATACAATCCACGATGATAACCGACCGTCCGCCGCGAATGAACCGCAACCCGCCGGCCGTTCGATGGATTCGCTCCCTCGCGACCCTCTCCAACCTGCTGTTCAAGGCGGGGATCGTCGCGGTGCTTGGCACGCGGCGGCTGCTCAAGCTCGTCGCCCTGCTATTTGGCGGGCAGGTGATCGCCGGCGCGTTGATTTTGTGGTTCTGGTAAGATGGCGGAGGGCGATCACCCTGGCGGCGGCAACGCTTGTCGATCGTCGCCGAATTCGCAAGAATTCAGCCCGAGCCGTCTGAATTCTTGCGAATTCAGCTACCGCCCGCTGACCTCTGATCTCTGACCTCTGATTCCAATGATTCCCCGCTTCCAACACCTGCTGGTGCCGCTCGACTTCACGGACAAGAACCTGAAGGCGCTCGATGTGGCCTTCGAGATCTGCGCCGTCAACAAGGCGCGAGTCACGCTGCTGCACGTCATCGAGACGATGGAGACGCTGGATGACCCCGAGATCCGGGACTTCTATGCGCGACTCGAGGCGCGGGCGGATTCGGAGCTGGCGTCCGCGGCCCAGCGGTTCCTCGATGCGCAGTATGAACTCGAGACGAAGGTGCATTACGGCCGGCGCGGGCCGGAGATCGTGCAGTTCGCGGAGCGGCACGCGGTCGACTTGATCGTGATGAGCTCGCACGCGGTGGACCGCGCCCGCCCGCTGGAGAGCTTCGCCACGCTGAGCTATCAGGTCGCGGCCCTCTGCCCCTGCCCGATCCTGCTGGTGAAGTAGTGCCGCCGCGGACGGTGGCCGTCGCGCCGGGGAGTTGCTATTCTGCACGCCGATTCTCCCCCCGGCCAGCCGGCGGGGCGTCCCGGCCCATTCGAAGAGAGCAACACGGAACCGCCCATGGCGCGCAAGACTCCCAGTCGTCAAGAGCTGCGGAAACAAGTGGAGGCGGCGGAAGCCCGCGAAACGCCCGGCGACGGCGCAGCCGGCAAGAAGAAGAAAAAGGCGGTGACCGCCAAGGCTAAAGCCGCGACCGTCCGCCGCCCGCGCAAGAAGGAAAAGGTCCAGCAACGCAAGCGGCTGATGTGGGTCGTGTACAACGCGGGGATGAAAGAGGAGGCCCGCTTTCCCTACGATCAGCGCGACGAAGCCGACAAGAAGGCCGAGCAGTTGCGGAAAAAGGCGGGCAAGCTCTTCTTCGTTCAGCCGGTGAAGGAAAACATCACCGACGCGCCCGCCGACGAGCCGCGACCGAAGGGCCGCAAGGCCGCCGCGAAAGTCGTTGCCCAACAGCCCATCGAGCTTGAGGAAGAAGCGACTGAAGCAGAGGATGCCGAGGAAGAGGGCGGCGAGGAAGAGGAAGAGGACTGATGCCTCGCGGCGGAGCGACTTTCGGCCAGACCCCGGCGGATGACGAGCCGCGCATGAGAAGAGCACCCGCTTCGGCCGGGCGCTCTGGCTGACTCGGTGCTCGCTCCGCCGCGCTGCGCCGCTCGATCACAGGGCCACTCGATCACAGGCCGTTCAGTCGCGTGATGCGGGCCCGGCGCTCCGCGCGGCGTCGGGAGCGGCGCTTCGTGTCGCTCGGCTTCTCGTAGTACTCGCGGCGACGCATTTCCTTTTTGATTCCGGCGTGCTCGACGAGCTTGCGGAACCGTCTCACGGCTTCGTTGATCGATTCGTTCTCGCGCAGACGCAGCTTGACCACGAACTCCTCCTCTGGTGTACCGATGATTCGACAACGGAACGGCCCACGCCGCCAAGCCGCCTCCGCAGGGGCCCGATCGGCCGGGCGCCGAGCAGCGCCGGGGAACACGGGCGGCCATGGCCCACAGGATCATACCGAATCCCGCCCGGATTGCAAATCCGCCGCTTCATCCCGATTTCATTCGGGCGGGGCCGGATCCCATAGAGATTTTCGACCCGGTGGGTTATCCTGATTGACCTTGGCGGCGTCCCGCTTTGCGCCGCCCTCCGTATGATCTCCGGCCGAGCGAACAGGACTGCTGCGCGATGCTTCCCCACAACCCGTCGACCCGGGCGCCCGAATCCCCGCACGAGACCGCGACCGACCACCGCCCGGATGACACCCCGGAGACCGCCGCGGAAACCACCTCCTCCGCAAGCGGGTCGCCGCACATCGAGTCACCGCACGCGCAGGACGCGACTCCGGAACCGCCCGAGCAGTCCGCGCCGCAAGCCGCTCCGCATCCCGTCGCGTCCGCCCCGCCGGTTCCTTCGCGGGCAGAAGGCCCACTGCGCCGCCGCCTGCGGCTCAATCCGACGCTCGGCCGGGAACGTGCCAAGCCGATCCCCACTCTCGGCCCGGACGCAGCGCTCGGCGAAGCCGCCGCTCCGCCGCAATCCGCGCCGCGGCGCCTTCCGGCGCGCGAGGCCGGCGAGGTCATGCCGATCGCCGACAGGGCGACGGACGCCCCCTCCTCTCCCGCCGCGGCCGGCCCCGCGGCCACGTCGTCCCCACAACCGATCACCGCGCCGCCCGGCGAGCCGCAAGCTGCGGGGCCGAAGCCTGTCGAGCCGCAGCCGGCGCCCCGCGTCCCGCCGCAGCGGGTGGCCGTTCCCCGCGACGCCGAGATCGACGCCGAACTGGAGGCCGCGATCGCCGCCGCGCAGTCGCTCGCGGCCCAGCAGCAGCCGCCGGTGGTGGTGGCTGCGCAACAGGCGCAGTCGGACGAAGACGAAACCGCCGCGCACGCCATACCGCTCACCGAAGACGCCCTTGAGCCGGGCCTGAAGCTCAACGGCAAAGTCCAGTCGATCACCGGGGACGACGTGTTCCTCGATCTCGGGTTTCGCTCGCCGGGAATCGTGTCGCTGCGGCAGTTCGAGCCGGCCCGGAAGCCGCTCCCCGGACAGATGTTCGAGGTCGTCGTCGATCGCGTCGATTCGGAGGAGGGTCTGATCCAGGTCAGTCTGCCCAAAGGGGTCCGCCGCCGCATCGGCGGGTGGGAGACGATCGCCAAGGGGCAGATCGTCGAGTGCCTGGTGTCCCGCACGAACAAGGGGGGGCTTGAAATCGCCGTCGGCAGCCTGCGCGGGTTCCTCCCCGCCAGCCAGGTCGACCTGCATTACGTCGGCGATCTCGAGCCGTACGTGGGGCAAAAGCTCCGCGTGCAGGTGACCGAGGCCAATCCCAGGAAGCGGAACCTCGTCGTCAGCCGCCGCGCCGTCCTCATCGACGAGCGCAAGGAAGCCGAACAGAGCCTGTGGCAGACGATCGATGTCGGCCAGACCTACGACGGCACGGTCAAGACGCTGAAGGATTACGGGGCCTTCATCGACATCGGCGGGGTGGACGGGTTCGTCCATGTGGGCGACATCAGTTGGTCGCACATCCGCCGCCCGGGCGACCTCCTGCACGTCGGCCAGCAGGTGCAGGTGAAGGTCGCCACGCTCGATCGCGAGAAGAAGCGGATCGGCCTGAGCATCCGCCAGTTGCAGTCGAACCCCTGGGACTCCGTCGAGTCGAAGTATCCACAGGGCGCGCGGGTCCACGGGACCGTCACCCGCACCACGGAATTCGGCGCGTTCATCGAACTCGAGCCGGGCGTCGAAGGCCTCGCCCACATCAGCGAGCTCGATCACCAGCGGGTGCGGAAGGTCACCGACGTCCTCAAGACCGGCCAGGAGGTGGACGTGCAGGTCCGTGAAGTCGATCCGGCCAAGCAGCGGATCAGCCTGTCGCTCAAGGCCCTCGCCGCCAGGCCCGAGGAAGCGGCCCCCGCCGAAGAGCCCGCCCCCGAGCCGCACGTCCGCCAGCGCAAGGGGCCGCTCAAGGGAGGGACCGGCGCGCCGGCGCAAACCGGCGGCGGTCTGTTCGGCAACCCGCGCGACTTCCACTAAGGACCCGCGCCAGAGTGTTTCTAGCGATTTGGGCGGGCACGCCCTGAGTCCGCGAAGGGCGTGGGCGAGGGCATCGCGACCTTCCCGAATCGCACGGAGTGACATCGGTCCTCCAGTGGAGTGGTGGGAATGGCCTTCGTGGGTGCGCCGGGGTTCTGGGAACTGGTCCTTCTCGGACTCTGCATCGTCCCGTTCCTGGCGGGAGTGGCGGCCCTGGTTTATTTGGCGCTCCGCCCCAAGCCGCTGGTCGACGCCGCGACCATCCTCTGCCCCCATTGCCAGGAGCCGGTGCTCGGCTTCCGCGGGAGCACCGTGCTGTGCCATGCCTGCCGCGAGCCGGTGACGATTCCATAGATTCCATCATTCGGAATTGGTCACTGGCCGTTTGACAGCCCCCCGTCCGCGACCTATTCCTTACTCGGGGACTCCCTGCTCGCCACCGGTGCAACAAGCACACGTCCATGATCGACCGCCGCCAGCCGCCCCCCCGCCGGAACCGCGAGCGCCGCGACACGGACCGCCGCCTCGAGCCCCGCCTCCCGTCCGCGGCGCAGATCCGCTTCCTCCGCGCGGGGACCGAGAGCGACGAGGCGCTCCCGGGCGAACTGGCGGAGGTCTCGTCGTGCGGCTTGCGGCTCGTGCTTGACGAGCCCCTCTCCCCCGGCGAGCGAATGCTCGTCGAAGTCCGCGACCGCGACGGCGGCTGCTTCAATCTGTCCGCGGCCGTCATCTGGACCGACGCCCGCGCCGGGGGCCGCTGGCTCGTCGGCTGCGCCCTCTCCGTCGAGCTGTCCGACCGCCGATACGCGCTGTTGAGCGAACTCGTCCGCAACGGCGCGCAGGCGCGGGATCGCTGATTTGTTTCGGAAATCCCGGGAATTTTCCGAACCGGTCTCCCGCACGCCGTGTTCGACAGCGCGGGAACGAGGCTCGCTGCCGCGAGCGCGCACGGATGGATGGACGCTTGCCCGGGCCACGCCGTGCCGAGGATGATGCGGCGATGCGGATCTTCGTCTCCGAGTTCCTGACCTGCGGCGCCTGGACCGCCGCGCCGCAGCCCTCGCTGCTGCGCGAGGGGGCCGCGATGCTCCGCGCGATCGCACTCGACTTCGCCCGCATCGCCGGTTGCCGCGTCGTCGCCACCTGGGACGCGCGGCTCGAATCTCCCGACCTGCCCGGCGTCGAGGTGCTCCGCGCGGACGGGGCGGCGCGCGAGGCGCAGCTCTTCCGCAAGCTCGCTGCCGAGAGCGACGCGACGTTCGTCATCGCCCCGGAGACCGGCGGCCTGCTCGCCGAGCGGCGGCGGACGCTCGACGGGCTCGGCGCCCGCGCGCTCGGCTCGACCGCCGCCGCGATCGAAGCGACTGCCGACAAACTCCGCCTCGCGCGCCGTCTCGCGGAGCGCGGCGTCCGCACGATTCCCACGCGGCCGTTCGATCCGGCCGTGATGGGGCCGTCGTTCGATTTTCCCGCAGTCCTCAAGCCGCGCGATGGCGCGGGTTCGCTCCGCACTTGGCTGCTCGCGGGGCCGGCCGACCTGGACCGCGCCCGCGGCGATTTCTCGCCCCCCGAGGGCGACGCGCCGGGCATCGTGCAGCCGTTCGTCCCGGGCCGGGCCGGCTCCGTCGGCGCGCTGATTGCGGAAGGAGGATCGAACATCGAACTTCTGCCGGTCGCCGAGCAGCGGCTGAGCGATGACGGTCGGCTGCGCTATCTCGGCGGCCGCGTCCCCGCGGAGAGCATCGACGCCGGGCCGATCGCGCAGCTCGTCCACGACGCGCTCGCCGCGGTCCCCGGTCTCGCCGGCTATGTCGGCTGCGACGTCGTCGTGCCGCGCGATTCGCCGCACGCGCCGCTGCTCGTCGAAATCAATCCGCGGCTCACGACGAGCTACCTCGGCTATCGGGCGCTGACGGAAGACAACCTCGCGGAGCGGATGCTCCGCGCCGACCGCGACCGCCCTCCGGTCAGATGGCATGGCGAGATGATCGAGTTCGACGCGGCTGGGACTGTCTCGGGCGCCGCGTCGTCGAAAAACGCCGAATTCGCACGGCTCGCGGCGCAGCCTTTCATCGCGCAGAGCTTGTGAAACAATCGTGGCCCAAGCAGCCGGCCTGGTCTTCCTCGCACGTTGGCAGCGCGTCACGATACGGACTCATGCCGCACTGCTGATCGTGCCGATCATACCGATGACGTGATCCTTGCGGGCTGTTGCGCCCGTTCAACCGAAATCGTTACGGGAGCAGCGGATGCGCTTTCCGGCACTGCGGCGCGCGATTGTCGTCGGAATCGCGGCCTGGCTCGCGGGACCCGGCATTTCCGGCGATGCGCGGGCGGACGGTCCGCTCGTCTCGGGGCACTCGATGGCCGCCGGGCGCGTCGCCGCCGAACCGGACTCGGCGGCGCTCCTCCGCCCGTTCCAGCGGGAAGCCGCGAGCGACCGCCCCACTCCGGACGACATGGCCCAGATTCTCGAGAAAGGTTCGTCGTCGAACGAGGCGCGGACCGACGCCCTCGCCGGTCTGCCTCTCGACAAGCTCTCCCCCGAGGACCGCCGCGCCGCGAACGAAATCCTCATGTCACTGGGGCTGTTCCGCCGGCTGCCGACGATCTCCATCGAATGCGATCCGGCGGCCTACGATTACTTCATCCGCCAGCCGGACGCGGCCGTCAACATCTGGCGGGTGCTGGAAATCTCCGAGTTCCGCATGACGCAGGTGGCCCCGGGCAGCTATCGGGCCGACGCGGGGGACGGGACGAAGGGAACGGTGCGGCTGCTGCACCGCGGGGAGAACGAGCACCTCGTGCTGTGCGCGGGCGAATACAAGAGCCCGCTGCTGTTGCGGCCGATCGAGGCGCGGGCCCTGTTGCACCTGGAAACGAAGCTCGTCCGCGATTGGGAGGGGAAGGGCCGGGCCGTGCACCGGCTCAACATGTTCGTCTTCTTCCCGTCGCAGACGGTGGAGACGGCGGCGAAGATGCTCTCGCCGGTCAGCAACATGGTGCTCGACCGCAACTTCCGCGAAGTCAGCCTGTTCGTGCACATGATGACGCTGGCCATGGTCCGCCAGCCGAGTTGGGTCGAGCAGTTGGCCAACCGGCTGGAGGACGTCCCTGCGGAGAGCCGCCGCGAGCTGATCGACGTGACCGCCCAGGTTTACGTCGCGGAAGTGAAGCGCGTGGAGGCGCAGCAGCGGCGCGCCGTGGACGCGACGCCCTCGCGCGCCATCCGGCCCGCCGCGGGCGAACGCCCCCCCCGCACCGCGACGCAGCGGCCGCCGCAGCCGCGCTGAGCGAGCAGGCTCTCACCGTCGAAATTCGATCAGCGGTCGTAGTGGAGACGGACTCCCCCGTCGGGGAGGAAGCGGATCTCGACTTCGGAAGCGCCGTAGTCGAACTGAATCTCGTTCGCTTTGATCTCCAGCCGCGGTCGCCCCGCGGGGAGCGGCGCCTCGACCGCGACCGTCCGTTGCGTGGCGGGATGGATGAACGCGAACAGGTGCGTCCCGGCCTGCGGCTCGAAGTACGCCGGCAGTTCGCCGTGCCACATCGGCTCGAGCTGGTACTCGGTCGTCCCGGCGGGCGCGGGCTGACCCTGGGCGATTGGTCCCACCCGGACCGGGCCGTTCGCGGCGGCGGACGCGGGAATCACCAGGTAGGAAGGCGCCTCCGAGGGTTGTGCTGCGGGCTGACTCGCGGGAAGCGGACCGGTCGAGGCGGCCGCAGCAGTCGCGGCGGCCGTCTGCGGCGCGGTCTGGGGCGCAGTCTGGGGCGCCGGTGGACCGAAGGCGGGGCCCTCGGGGACCGGCTTGAGCGCGGCCCGCTGCTTGATGGTCGTCTCTTCCGGCTCGTCTACAGTCCGGTTCTCCGGGGCCGGCCGCGGCGGCACCACGAGCGCCGGCGCCGGCGCGCCGAGATCGGGGACGGGCGCGGGCGCGGGAGGGCCGAGTTCGACGGGGAGCGGACCGCCGGGAAGTTCCGTGGCCGCCGGCTCGCGACGGGCCGGGACCAGGACGCTGACCGACGCGTCCACGTACACCCGGACCGGCGTGCGGTTCGCCGGGCGCGGCAGGGGGTGCATTCGCGGCGCGTACGGGTAGGCATACACGCCGGTTTCGACGCGGGTGAACGGGGCCTCGACGAGGGTGCCCCGCGGCCCGGTCCGCACGCGGACGAACGGTACGTCGATCACCACGCCGCCGTCGTCGGTGATGACCACCGGACCGCCGGCGACCTGCGCCGCGGCGCTTCCGGCGACCGAAAGCACGCCCGCGGCCGCGACGAAGAGGGCGCTGCCGAAACTCCCGGAACCGTTGATGCGCCGTGTCATCCGTGTCTCCTTCGCAAAAGGCGGGCGATCGCTCCTTCCCCACTCTGCCGCCATCATCGCCGGCTGCGCAGGGAATGCAAGCGAAAGACGGGCGCGGCAGCGTTTCACGTGAAACGCGGAGCGACGGACTCGCGTTGCCAAGTTTGCCGCTTTTCGCCAGAATCCGCGTGCTATCCGCAGCACGGTTCCGCCGAACACGCGATCCGGCCTGAATGACGCGTAGCGGAATTCGCAGGAATTCCGACGGCGCGGGGAGTTCATCGGCGGTTCATCCGAACTCTGGCGAGTTCCGCTACTACAAGTTTGCCAGGCTGAATTCTTGCGAAATCAGCGACTGCACGCCGACATGGCACGCGCTCCACGACTATCGCCCATCGACCCGCGGGGAGAGCTCGGCTCGCCGAGTTTCCTGGCGCTGCTCGCGACGCAGTTCCTGGGAGCGTTCAACGACAACATGTTCCGCTGGCTGGTCGTGCCGCTCGCCCAGCCCGTCGTCGGCGCGGCCGAAGCCCTCGCGCTGGGTCTCGTGTGTTTCACGATCCCGTACCTGCTGCTGGCAACGGCGGCCGGGTACTTCGCCGACCGGTTCAGCAAGCGGACGGTCATCGTCGGCTGCAAGCTGGCGGAGATCGTCATCATGGCGCTGGGCGTGGCGGCGATCGTCCATGGGAACGTCTGGCTGCTGTTCGTGGTCGTGGCGCTGATGGGCTCGCAGAGCGCGCTGTTCAGTCCGGCCAAGTTCGGGAGCATTCCGGAGATGCTCCGTCCCGAGCGAATCTCCGCCGGCAACGGCTGGATGGGCCTGGTCACGGTCGCCGCATCCGCGCTCGGCGTGATCGCCGGTTATGCCTTGTTCGCGTCGGTCGACCAGTTCGTCATTTCGAGCAAAGCCGGGTTCGCCCGCTCGCCGACGTTCGGCGAGGCGTGGCCGATCGCGGCGGGACTGGTGGGAGTGGCCGCCGCGGGATGGCTGGCGAGCCTGTTCATCGCCCGGCTGACCGCCGCCGATCCGAGTCGGCGGCTCGCGATCAACCCGGTATCCGACACGTACCGCAACATGCGGCTGCTGGTGCGCCAGAAGGCGCTGTTGCGGACGGCGCTGGGGATCGCCTTCTTCTGGCTGCTGGCGTCGCTCGCGCAGATGAACATCGACCCGTTCGGCGACGACGTGCTGGGCCTCGAGAAGACCGAGATCGGCACGCTGCTCGCGATCCTCGTGGCGGGGTTGGGGATCGGCAGCGTGCTCGCCGGGCTGGCCTCGGGACAAACGGTCGAATTGGGACTGGTCCCGCTCGGGGCGGCGGGCATCGCGCTCAGCTCACTGGGCCTGTACATCGCCGGCAGCAGCGTGGATCCCGCGGCGGCGGCCTCGGCCCAGCAGGCCTGGTACTGGTCGGCGGCGAGCCTGTTCGCGCTGGGCCTGTTCGCCGGGCTGTTCAACATTCCGCTGGAAGCCTACTTGCAGCACCGCAGCGACGCGCGGCGCCGCGGCACGATCCTCGCCGCCAGCAACTTCCTCTCCTTCTCGTTCATCCTCGGGGCGGCCGGTCTGTTCTTTCTGATGAAGGACAAGCTGGGGATGTCGGCGAGCGGCGTGTTCCTCGCCGCGGGACTGGGGACCGTGCCGGTCGTGATCTACGCCTTCACGCTGTTGCCGAACGCGACGATCCGCTTCGTCGTGTGGCTGGCCGCTCACACGATCTATCGCGTCCGCGTGCACGGCCGCGAAAATCTTCCGGAGAGAGGGGGCGCGCTGCTCGTCGCGAACCACGTCTCGTGGCTGGACGGCATCCTGCTGTTGATCACCTCGTCGCGGCCGATCCGCATGGTGGCGCACGCCGCCTACGTCGAAGACCGCCGCTGGTGGTGGCTGTGCCGGATGTTCGGCGTGATCCCGATCAAGGCGGTCGGCGGGCCGAAGGCGCTGTTGCGGTCGTTGCAAGTCGCCCGAGAGGCGGTCCAGGCGGGCGAGCTGGTGTGCATCTTCGCGGAAGGGCGGATCACCCGCACCGGGCACTTGCAGCCGTTCCAGCCGGGGCTGTTGCGGATCGTCAAAGGGACCGACGCTCCCGTGGTCCCGGTCTATCTCGACGAGCTATGGGGGAGCATTTTCAGCTATCATGGAGGCAGGTTCTTCTGGAAGAAGCCGCGCCGCTGGCCGTATCCCGTGTCGATCCACTTCGGCCCGGCGCTGCCCCGGCCGGTGGACGCCGAGGAAGTGCGGCGGGCCGTTCAGGACCTGGGAGTGAAAGCCGTGGAACGTCGCAAGCACCGCTCGTTGATTCCGGCGCGCCTGTTTCTCCGCCGCGCCCGCCGCGCGCTGTTCCGGTCCAAGGTCGCCGACTCGACCGGGACCGAGCTGACGGGAGGCCGCCTGCTCGCCGGCAGCCTGATCTTCAAGAAGCTGCTGGAGCGGCACGTGCTCGACGCGGACGAGAAGATGGTCGGCATCCTGCTCCCGCCGTCGGTCGGCGGCGTGTTGACGAACGCCGCCCTCACGCTTTCCGGCCGAGTGGCGGTCAATCTCAATTACACCCTCTCGCAGCACGACATGGACTACTGCGTCCGCGAGGCGGGGATCCGGCACGTCGTCACCAGCCGCAAGTTTCTCGAAAAGCGGCCCATGGAGTTCGATGCCGAGACGGTCTTCGTGGAGGACCTCCGCGAGAAGGTCACGGCCGGAATGAAGCTCGCGGCGCTGGCGCAGGCCTACCTGCTGCCGGCCGCCGTGCTCGAGCGAGTGCTCGGCCTGCACCGCGTCGACCCCGACGATCTGCTGACCGTCGTGTTCACCTCCGGCTCGACGGGCGAGCCCAAGGGGGTGATGCTCTCGCACCACAACGTCGGCTCGAACATCTCCGCCGTCGACGACCTGTTCCACATCACGAAAGAGGACGTGCTGCTGGGCGTGCTGCCGTTCTTCCACTCGTTCGGCTACACGGCGACGCTGTGGCTCACGCTGTCGCTCGACCCGAAGTGCGTCTATCACTACAACCCGCTCGACGCCCGCATTCTCGGGAAGCTGGCGAAGGACCACGGCGTGACGATTCTGCTCGCCACGCCGACCTTCCTGCGGACGTACCTCAAACGGTGCTCGCCGGAGGAGTTCCACAAGCTCGACCTGGTGATCGTCGGCGCGGAGAAGATGCCGCTCGACATCGCCAACGCCTTCGAAGAGAAGTTCGGCGTCGAGCCGACCGAAGGCTACGGCACGACGGAGCTCTCGCCGGTCGCGGCGTTCAACGTCCCCGATCACCGCGCGGGGCCGGAAGGGAAGGGAGGGACGAAGTTCGGCACGGTCGGGCGGATCATGCCCGGCGCCGCCGCAAAGATCGTTGATCCCGACACGGGGCGCGAGCTCGGTCCCGACCAGGAAGGCTTGCTGTTCATCAGCGGACCGAACGTGATGAAAGGCTATCTCAACCAGCCCGAGAAGACCGCCGCCGTCCTCCGCGACGGCTGGTACGACACCGGCGACATGGCCGCCATCGACGAGGAGGGCTTCATCCGCATCACGGGGCGGCAAAGCCGGTTCTCGAAGATCGGCGGCGAGATGGTCCCGCACGTGAAGATCGAGGAGCTCATCAACCGCCTCGTCGATCGCCCCGACGACGGCGAACCGCAGGTCCGCGTCGCCGTCACCGCGGTCCCCGACGAGAAGAAAGGGGAGCGGCTGATCGTCCTGCACAAGCCGCTCGACAAGTCCCCCGACGAGATCGTCCGCGATCTCGAGCAGTCGAACTTGCCGAATCTGTGGATCCCCGGCCGCGACTGCTTCATCGAAGTCGATGAGATCCCGATCCTCGGCACGGGCAAGCTCGACCTCCGCGGCGTGCGCGAGCTGGCGCTGGAGCGCGCCTGCGGCGAGCCATCGGCCAAGGCCTGACGATTTCTCCGATCGGCGGAAGTGTTCCAATGCGGCGGGGCGACACCCCCGATGCCGTCGCCGACGCCTTGGCGTTGTCGCCCCGAAGAAATGTCGGGTAGGATGGGGGGGCGCGAACAGTGTGCCCCGCACGGCGGGGCAGCCGCGCCGCGTCACCCTCGAGACTCGCAGCGGAGCTGACCTCATGACGGGCCGTCTGTCGGTCTTTGCCGGAACGATCTACGTGACCGTCGCTTGCTCCGCCGTCGCGGCGGACGCGCCGCAGGTCGATTTCAACCGCGACATTCGTCCGATCCTGTCGGACACCTGCTACCGTTGCCACGGTCCCGACGAAGGGGAACGGCAGGCGGAACTGCGGCTCGATCTGCGGGAGAGCGCCACCGGTCCCCGCGAAGGCTACGATCCCGCCATCGTGCCCGGCAAGCCGGAGAAGAGCCCGCTCTTCGAGCGGATCGCGTCGGACGACGAGTTCGCGGTGATGCCCCCGCCGGACTCCGGCAAGAAGCTCGACCAGGCGCAGATCGAGCTGGTCCGACGGTGGATCGCCGAAGGGGCCGCGTGGCAGGAGCACTGGGCCTACGTCGCGCCGGAGCGTCCTGCGGTTCCGGAAGTGAAGGACGTGCAAGCGACCCGGACGCTCCCAGCGTCCGGGTCGCTGAGGGCCCAGCCCTTCATCCGCAATGAGATCGACCGCTTCGTGCTGGCGAAGCTCCGCGAGAAGAAGCTCTCGCCGTCCGCGGAGGCGGACCGCGCGACGCTCATCCGCCGGCTGAGCTTCGACCTCACCGGACTGCCCCCTGCTCCGCAACAGGTCGGCGCGTTCGTCGCCGACACGAGCGACGACGCTGATGAAAAACTCGTCGATCGTCTGCTCGCCTCTCCCGCCTACGGCGAGCGGATGGCGGTGTACTGGCTGGACCTCGTCCGCTACGGCGACACCGGCGGCTATCACAGCGACAACCATCGCGACGTGTGGCTCTACCGCGATTGGGTGATCGCCGCCTTCGACCAGAACGTGCCCTTCGACCGCTTCACCGTCGAGCAGCTCGCCGGCGATCTGCTCGAAAACCCGACCCGCGACCAGAGGATCGCCTCCGGCTACAACCGCCTGCTCCTCACGACCGAAGAAGGAGGCGCCCAGCCGAAGGAGTACCAGGCCAAGTACGACGCGGACCGCGTGCGGAACGCCTCGAGCGTCTGGCTCGGCGGGACGATGGCCTGCTGCGAGTGCCACGACCACAAGTACGACCCCTATTCGACGCGCGACTTCTACCGCTTCGCCGCCTTCTTCGCCGACATCCAGGAGAAATCGGTCGGCCGCCAGTCGCAGACGCCGATGCCGCTCCCCGACCAGCAGGCGCAGCTCGACGCGCTCGACGCGCGGCTCGCCCCGCTCAAGAAGCAGCTCGACGCGCACACGCCGGAACTGGCCGCCGCGCAGGAAGAGTGGGAGGTCTCCCTCGCCCGCCGCGAGCACCAGTGGATCACGCTGCGGCCGGAAACGGCGAAATCCCGCGACGGGGCGACGCTCAAGATCCTCGACGACGATTCGGTCCTCGCGGAACCGGAGGACAATCCGCCGCAGGATCTCTTCACGGTCGCGTTCCGTCTCGAGCAGGCGGGCGTCACGGCGCTGCGGCTGGAAGTCCTCCCGCACCCGTCGCTTCCCGCCGAAGGTCCGGGCCGGGCCGTGAACGGCAATTTCGTGCTCGGCGAATTCCAGGTGCAGGCCGTCGGCGAGCCGATCGCCGTCGCCCGCGCCACCGCCTCGCACTCGCAGACGGGCTACCACGTGACGAACGCGATCGACGGCAAGCCCGAGACCGGCTGGGCGATCCTCCCCGAGACCGGCAAGCCCAACGATGCGATCTTCGAGTTGAAAAGCGACCTCGGCGGCGCCGAGCCGGTGGCGGTCACGATCACGCTGCTGAACCACTACGGCAGCCAGCATTCGATCGGCCGGTTTCGCCTCTCGGCCACGACGACTCCGCGCCCGGTCAGCGCCAGCGGAGGCGACGGGCTGCCGAAGAACATCCGCACGATCCTCGACCTGCCGAAGGAGAAGCGTTCGCCGAAGCAGCGGGACGAACTCGCCGCCTATTACCGCACGATCGCCCCATTGCTCGAGTCGGTCCGCCAGCAGGCCGCGGCGCTCGAAAAGGAACGCAAGGCGCTCGTCGACTCCATCCCCACCACGCTGATCTCCATCGCGGTCAACCCGCGGACCGTCCGCGTGCTGCCGCGCGGCAACTGGATGGACGATTCCGGCGAGGTCGTCGCACCGGCGATCCCGAGCTTCCTCGGCGCCCTGGAGATCGAAGAGCGTCGGCCGACGCGGCTCGATCTCGCCCGCTGGTTCGTCGATGAGAAGAACCCGCTCACGGCGCGGGTGTTCGTCAATCGGCTGTGGAAGCTGATGTACGGCGAGGGGATCGTCGACACGCCGGACGATTTCGGCTCGCAAGGCTCGCCCCCCACGCATCCGGAACTGCTCGACTGGCTCGCGGTCGAGTTCGTCGAGAGCGGCTGGGACGTCAAGCACATGCTCAAGCTGATGGCGATGTCCGGCACGTACCGGCAGCGCTCGGACGCCTCCGCCGAGTTGCAGCGGACCGACCCGTACAACAAGTGGCTCGCGCGGCAGGGGCGGTTCCGCCTGCCGGCCGAAATGGTCCGCGACAACGCGCTCGCCGTCGGCGGGCTGCTCGTCGAAAAAATCGGCGGGCCGAGCGTGAAGCCGTATCAACCGGCCGGCTATTGGGCCCATCTCCAGTTCCCCAACCGGGAATGGGTCAACGACAAAGGAACGGACCAGTATCGCCGCGGCCTCTACACGTATTGGCAGCGGACGTTCCTGCATCCGAGCCTGATGGCGTTCGACGCCCCCTCGCGGGAGGAGTGCGTCGTCGAGCGGCCGCGCTCGAACACCCCGCTCCAGGCGCTCGCGCTGTTGAACGACCCGACCTACGTGGAAGCGGCCCGCGCGTTCGCCGAACGCATCCTGCGGGAAGGGGGCGCGAGCGACTCGGACCGCATCGCCTTCGCCTGGCGGACTGCGACCGCCCGCCATCCGGAACCGGCCGAAGTCGAGCTGATTCGAAACCTCGTGGCGAGGCACCTCGAACAGTACCGCGGCGACGCGAAGGCGGCGCAGGCATTGCTCTCGATCGGCCAGCGCCCCGCGCCGAAAGATTTCGACGCGGCCGAACTCGCCGCCTGGACATCCGCCGCGCGGGTGATCCTGAACCTGCACGAGACGATCACACGGAGTTGATCTGGTGATCGATGTCATCGAAGAACTCGATGATCCACAGATTACGCAGATTTCACAGATTAGAAAAAGCGGCCGCGACGAAAACAGGAATCGCGATCACGATGGTGAAATCATTGCGATGCGTGGATGATGGAACGAAGGCGGGGGCGCTCCCGTCATTCCCGCGAAGCGCCTGCCCCCAGCGAAGGCGGGGGCGGGAATCCAGTGGCGTCGCCGTCCGCGCAACTGCCGGGTGCCCGCCTTCGCGGGCATGACGGCGCGAATTCATTCTCGAACGAAATCCGTGAAATCCGTGGATGATCTTTGGAGGCCTCGACGATGAGCAGCTCCCCGTTCGCGACCTGGGCAATCAACCGCCGCGCTTTTCTCGGCAATGTCTCCACCGGCATCGGCTCCGCCGTGCTGGCGTCGATGTTGAACGCCGATCTCGCCCGCGGCGCGAGTACCGAGAACAGTGACCGTTGGACCGGCGTCCTGCGGAAGCTCCATCATCCGCCGAAGGCGAAGCGGATCGTCTTCCTGTGCATGGCCGGCGGGCCGTCGCACCTCGAGACCTTCGACCCCAAGCCGAAGCTCGCCGAGATGAACGGTCAGCCCATGCCCGAGTCGTACACCAAGGGGAAGCCGATCGCCCAGCTTCAGGGGGCCAAGCTCAACTGCCTGGCGCCGCAATTCGAATTCAAAAAATTCGGCGAGTCGGGGCAGGAGATCGCCGGGCCGTTCTCCGAGATCGGCTCGATCGCCGACGACATCTGCATCGTCCGCTCGCTCGTCACCGAGGCGATCAACCACGACCCCGCCCACACCTTCATGAACACCGGGACGACCATCTCCGGCCGTCCGGCGATGGGTTCGTGGATCAACTACGGACTCGGCAGCGAAAACGACAGCCTTCCCGGCTTCGTCGTGCTCACCTCCGTCGGCAAGACCGGCCAGCAGCCGGTGGCCGTCCGGCAGTGGAACAACGGCTTCCTGCCGAGCCGCTTTCAGGGGGTCGAGTTCCGCTCGAAGGGGGAGCCGGTGCTCTACGTCCGCAACCCGGACGGCGTCGGCCCGGAGAAGCAGCGCGACGTGGTCGACGCCGTCAACGAGCTGAACCGCGTCCGCAACTCGGGCATCGACGATCCCGAGGTCGCGGCCCGCGTCGCCGCCTACGAGACCGCCTTCCGCATGCAATCGAGCGCCCCGGAATTGATCGATGTCTCGGGCGAGCCCAGCCACGTCCTGGACATGTACGGCACGCAGGGGGCCGACGGCTCGTTCGCCGGCAACTGCCTGCTCGCCCGCCGGCTGCTCGAGCGCGGCGTGCGGTTCGTGCAGCTTTACCACCGCGGCTGGGACCATCACAGCGGCGTGAAGAAGAACGTCGGCGTCGTCGCCGGCGAAGTGGACCGCGCCTCGGCCGCCCTCGTCCGCGACCTGAAGCAACGCGACATGTTGAAAGACACGCTCGTCATCTGGGGGGGCGAGTTCGGCCGCACGCCGATGGCCCAAGGGGACGGCCGCGACCATCACATCAAGGGTTTTTCCATCTGGCTCGCCGGCGGCGGAATTAAAGGCGGACTCACGCACGGGGCGACCGACGAACTCGGCTACGACGCCGTCGAGAACGTGGTCCACGTCCACGACCTGCACGCGACGGTCCTGCACCTGCTGGGGATCGACCACACGCGGCTCACCTACCGCTTCCAAGGCCGCGACTTCCGCCTCACGGACGTGGCGGGCAACGTGGTGCGGGAGGTTCTGATCTGACGGAGATCGCGATGTCGACCAATCAGGGCCCCGGCCGCACCACACGGATCAGCTTGCCGGCCAGGTCCCCCGCGTCGGCTATCTCCGCCCGAATTCGATCGGCCAACGCCGCAACGTCGCGATCCTCGGTGCAGATGATGATGCCGCTGTGTGGCTCCCCGGCATTGTGGAGGTTCCGGAAATCTTTGCGGTTGTGCGTCAAGACGGCACGCCCCTCGGAATGGGCGAAGGCCAGCACCTCCTTGTCCGGGATCTTCCGTCCCGCTTGCCCCGCCTCTTGGCACGTCAGCAAATCATGGTCCGCCCGTAGCAACCGGACGACCCCGAGAGGGAAGTTCTCGTCGGCATACAGCCGGGCCAACGGCTACGCCTCCTCGTTGTCGCGGATCAACCGCTCGATCTCGTCGGGGTGCGCGTCCACGTAGGCCCAGGCATTGACCAGATCCACGGCCCGCAGCGTCGGAAAGTTGGCCAGGATCTCCGACTCCGGCATCCCCAGGCGGCGGTATCGCTCCAGCACCCGGACCGGAATCCGGGTGTTGACGATGCAGGGGTCGCCGCCGCAGACGCCCGGCGTCTTCTCGACGCCCGAGCCGACCCGCGCCAGCAATTCTTTGACCGTCGCAGCCATCGTGATCCGCCTCCTATGAGGATCCTATCTTGCACCCCGCGAGCGGGCAAGCGGATGCCTGCCGGCGCCTGGTCGACTTCAGCCCGGTATCGGCTCGGTCAAGAATACTCGTGCCGCGGCGGAAGCGGTGTTCCATGCCGATCCGCCTTCTCGCGCGGACTGGGCTGGGATAGACTTGCGGATTCCGGAGGAACGAACTCAACCGGATCCGCGCGTTGATCGAGGAGCGCCGGGAGCAGCTACTGGAGAGTTGGAATGAGTTCTTCAACGGTTGAAACCCGCGAGGCCTTGGCGATCGAAGTCGAGGTGAGCGAGGACACACTGCGCATCGAACTGGCCAATGGTCGGCCCATCGCCGCACCGCTCGCCTGGTATCCCCGACTGTCGCACGCCACGGCCGCGGAGCGCGGGCAATGGCGGCTGATCGGCGGCGGGCGGGGCATCCATTGGCCGGCGGTCGACGAAGACATCAGTGTCCGAAACCTGCTGGCCGGTCAACCGTCGGCCGAGAGTCAAACGTCGTTCAAGAAGTGGCTCGCCAGTCGCGCCAAGCCTGTTCGCAGCCGGAAGCGCTCGCGGGATTGATCCGCTGGCGGAAACCGGGAAGAAACGGAGGTCCGAATGCATCACGCATTCATCTTGGCCCTCGCAATGTCGGCCTCAGAGCCTGCCGAGCCGCCTTTTCCGCTGCGCACGGATGCATCGCCACAGGAGTGGAACGCCGACGAGATCAACGGCGGACAGGCAAGTGGAGAAGTTTCTCCGTGAGTCGCGATGGAGGCCCAATCTGGGACCGCAAGAGGCATTCACCATCTCCGACGGAGAAGTCGTCACCATCAAATATACGACGAAGCTGACTGCAGGAGGCATCGACCGATCTCTCTGGAAAGCACTGTTCGCGCGCGATGTCCCGACAGACCTCTTTCCAGAATTGAGGAAGTCCATTGACGGCAAGCAGTGATCGGTTAGACGGCGGAGCATGCCACTGCCGTTCCCTTCGCGGCGATCCACTCACCGCGTCAGCGGCCTGAATTTCACGCGGTGCGGGCGGTCGGCTTCCGCGCCAAGCCGCTCGTGGTGCAGTTTCTCGTACACGCGGTAGTTTCCTTCGCACCAGGCGACCGTGCTGTCTCCCTCGAAGGCGAGGATGTGCGTCGCGATGCGGTCCAGAAACCAGCGGTCGTGGCTGACGACCATCGCGCAGCCGCCGAAGCTCGACAACGCCTCCTCCAGCGCGCGGAGCGTGTCCACGTCGAGGTCGTTCGTCGGTTCGTCGAGCAACAGCAGGTTCCCGCCCGAGCGGAGCAGTTTCGCCAGGTGGACGCGGTTGCGCTCGCCCCCCGAGAGTTGCTTGACGAGCTTCTGCTGATCGGGGCCTTTGAAGGCGAACTGGCCGACGTAGCTGCGGGCGTGAATCCGCGCGCCCCTCACTTCGAGCTGGTCGTGCCCGCCGGAAATCTCCTCGTAGACCGTCTTGCTTCCGTCGAGCGAGTCCCGCGACTGGTCCACGTACGACAGCACGACGGTGTCGCCGATGCGCAGCGACCCCGAATCGGGCCGCTCCTGCCCCAGGATCATGCGGAACAGCGTCGTCTTGCCGGCGCCGTTGGGACCGATCACGCCGACGATCCCGCCCCGCGGAATATCGAACGTGAGATCCTCGAACAGCAGGCGGTCGCCGTAGCCTTTGGCGACCCCATCCGCTCGCACGACGAGGTCGCCGAGCGGCGGTCCGGCCGCGATCTGGATGTCGGCCGCGTCCTCGCGGGCGTCGTATTGCCGGGCGGCAAGCTCCTCGTAGCGTTGCAGGCGGGCCTTGTTCTTGGTCGAGCGGGCGGCGGGAGACATGCGGGCCCACTCCAGCTCGCGCTTGAGGGTCTTCTGGCGTTTCGACTCGCGCTTCTCCTCGACCGCCAGCCGGGCCTGCTTCTGTTCGAGCCACGCCGAATAGTTCCCCTCGTAGGGAATGCCCTGCCCGCGGTCGAGCTCCAGGATCCAGCCGGCGACGTTGTCGAGGAAATAGCGGTCGTGCGTCACGGCGACCACCGTGCCCGCGAACTTGTGCAGGTACTGTTCGAGCCACTCGACCGACTCGGCGTCGAGGTGGTTCGTCGGCTCGTCGAGCAGCAGCATGTCCGGGTTCGAGAGGAGCAATCGGCAGAGGGCGACGCGGCGGCGCTCCCCGCCGGAAAGGGTCTCCACCCGGGCTTCGGCGGGCGGGAGGCGCATCGCGTCCATGGCGATTTCCAAGGTGCGGTCCAACTCCCACAGGTTGGCGGCGTCGATGCGGTCCTGCACCTGGGCCTGCTCTTCGAGGACTTTCTCCATCTCTTCGGGGGCGAGGTCCTCGCACAGCCGCAGGTTGATCCGCTCGTAGCGGTCGAGGATCGCGCGGGACTCGGCGACGGCGTCGTCGATGCCGTCCTGCACGGTCTCGAACCCGTCGAGCCGCGGCTCCTGCGGGAAGTAGCCGATGCGAGTCCCCTTGGCGGGGCGGACCGAGCCCATGTAGTCCCGGTCTTCGCCCGCCATGATGCGGAGCAATGTGCTTTTGCCCGACCCATTGTTCCCCAGCACGCCGATCTTGGCGCCGGGGAAGAAGGCCAGCCAGATGTTGCTGAGGACTTCCTTCTCGTCGTAGAGCTTCGTCAGCTCTTCGATGGTCATGATGTATTGGCGGCTCATGGTGGTTGAGAGTCGAGGGTTGAGAGTTGTAGGGTGGGCTGTGCCCACCAGCCTGGTGGATACGGTTTCCGTTCATCGCTTGGTGGGCACAGCCCACCCTACTTGCGGAACAGCTCGGCGAGAAACGCGCTCGTCCGGTCGGCGATGCCGGGGGATTGGCTTTCGCGGGGGCCGGCGATGTTCAGGACTTCGATTTCGTTGACGCGAATCCAATCTCGGACGGACCCGAAATCCGGCTCGAAGTCGAGATCGACGACGAGCACAGGTTTCCCCGCGCTGCGGGCGAGCCCCGCCGTGAGGGACGTCCCGCCGCGGAGCTTTCCCCGCGCGAGGATCAGCGTCCCGTCCGAGTCCCGCACGTTCCACTCGGTCCGCTGGGCGTACGCCGTGTGTGGCGTTTCGTCGAGCGGATAACGGTCGGGGATGCGGCCGTCCTCGGCCCGCCGCCCGCGAGGGCACCATCCGCCGCAGGGGATGCCGGCGGCGAGGGCGACGTCGAGTGCGGCCCGGTCGACCCCCGTCTGCCCGCCCGACATGATCCACTCGACGGCCTGCCCGATCGGCGCCCGGCTCATTCGCGTCCTTCGTCCGACCACAGCAGGCCCAGCACGCCCAGACCGTAGAAAGTATATTCGACGTCGGCCTGTTCGTCCCACCCCGCGCCGCGGAATCCGCCCGTCGGGAGCTCGAGTCCCTCTTCGGGATCGGTGACGAACCGCTCCAGACAGTCCGGATCGCACACGTCGGTCAGGCGCAGATCCTGCGCCGTGAGCAGCCCGGTGAAGGTGGACAGTCCGTCGGCGAAGGGAATCCGAGTGTTCGCCTGAAACCCTCCTTCGGGGCTGTGCACCTCCTGCAGGAAGCAGCGGACGTCGTCGCGGAGCTCGTCGTCGATGCGGTCGAACATCCGCAGGATCGCCACGGCGGCCGCGGTGGGGTTCGTCCCGCTGCGCTTCATGGGGGCGATCTCGACGAACCCGCCGTCGTCGCGCTGGCGGTCGTACAGGAACCGCACGAGCCCCTCCGGGTCGGGCAGCTCGCGGCCCAGCAGCTCGTAGCTCAACGTGACCAGAAACGAATGGTACGTGCTGCCGGCGGAGCCGTCTTCCGATTTGGCGTAGCCGCCGTCCTTCGTGCGGACGCGCTCCATCTGCTCGACGATGCGGTCCTCCCAGTTCTCGCCGGCGTCGTCGAACACGTCGGTGCGGCCGGCGCTCAGCACGACGAGCGCGGTATACAGCCAACTGATGCGGTCGATGACGTGCATCGAGTCCTGCGAGCGGGCGCGGACGTACTGGCACACGCTTTCCGCCTGTTCCGGGGTCAGCCCGCCAAGCACCGCCAGTCCGCGGACCGCGAAGCTGGTGTAGTACAGGTCGGACTGGCCGTCGCGGCCGCTGAACCCGCCGTCCGGCATCTGCTGCGACATGATGAACTCGCGGTGACGTTCGCGACGTCCCGCGGGCATCCGCTCGAGGCCCCTTCCCAGCCGGGCGGCCAGGCGAAGCAGGTAGGGTTCGGAAGGCATATTCACCACCCGCGGCTCCTCCGCGGAAACTGCACGGCGGGACTCGATGACGGGACAGCGAGGCCCCGCGGGCCGACGCCGTGTCCAAAGTTACCCGCTGGCCGGTCGTCGCGACAAGGAACCGGCCTCGACGAATTTCGGGACAAGTGCTTTTCTTTCTGGGGCGGGGCGATAGAATGGCGGGAACGGCCATGCGGGTAGCTGGCCGTTGGAAGACAAATCACGCAACCCCCTTCGTCTTCGCCTTCCTGGCATTCGGCGTCGAATCGGTTCCTCGCACTCCAGGATTGGTGAGCCGGCGGCGCACGTGCCCCTGTGTCGGGGCGGTGCATTCGGGCCGCGTCGATCGCGATCTTCCGAGCGATCGTATCTGGCTTATCACAGCCACAGAGTTTCGAGGAACGAGCATGAGTAAGAAGTTGTACGTCGGCAATCTCTCCTTCAACACGACTGCCGACGGGCTCCGCGAGGCCTTTTCGGAGTTCGGCACGGTCACGTCGGCGAGCGTCGTCTCCGACCGGGAAACGGGCCGCTCGCGCGGCTTCGGCTTCGTGGAAATGTCGGACGGGGCCGATGAGGCGATCCGGGCGATGAACGGCACGGAACTCGACGGCCGCACACTCACCGTCAACGAGGCCCGGCCCCGCGAGGACCGTCCCGGCGGCGGAGGCGGTGGTGGCGGCGGCGGACGCCGAGGCGGCGGCGGAGGCCGTGGCGGGTACGGCGGCGGCGGCGGATACGGCCGCTGACGAGCGCACCAGCCGCGATCAGTCCCGATCGCGGACATCCGAATCACCAACTCGCGGCTATCCTTCCGGGGGTGGGTCGCGCGGTTCTCCGGCGCAATCCGATGTCGGCGACGAACCGGCTCTTCCGGCCGGCGCAGACATCGGAGTGCGCCAGACTTCATCCCAGGGAGCGTCGATGTATCGGTGTCAGAAGTGTCGTCGCGTCGTGCCGGCCGGAATGTCGGCTGTCAAGGTGGTCGTCAAGACGCGGCCCAAGGCCTACGCCTCGCGGGGGCAGGAGCAGCGCGAGTATTTCCGCCCTCCCCGCCGCCCCGTGAGGCCCACCGGCCCTGCCTACGACAAGGGGGGCGAAGGCCGGGAAATCGTCCAGGAACTCACCGTCTGTCCCGACTGCGCCGCGAAGATGCGCGAGCAGGAACAGCCCAGCCAGACCGCCGAGACCTGAATTCCGACCCCGGCCACACGCCGTTGCGGCGCGTCATGCCGCCCGGCTGCGCTGGGCCACTTCCCGCGTGATTCCTCGCGGCGACTCCGCCTCGAGGAACGCCAGCAACCGCTCGCCGACCTCGGTCGCGACGACGGCGGCGAACGCGGCCAGCGCCGCCGCGCGCCCCAGCCCAGAGCGGTACAGGAGGCGATACGCCTCTTTGACCTCCCGCCGCTCGCGCGGACCCATTCCCGAGCGGAGCAGCCCCACCCGGTTCACGCCGACGATCGTCCCGTCGCGGTCGGCCATCAGGTACGGCGGGACGTCCTGCACGATCTTGCCGAGGCCGCTGACCATCGCCAGTTCCCCGATCCGCACGAACTGATGCACGGCCGCGTTGCCCGAGATGACGGCGCGGCGTCCCACGTGAACGTGTCCGCCCAGGAGCGCGCCGCTGATCAGCGTCACGTCGTCTTCCAGCACGCAGTTGTGGCCGACGTGCGAGTTCGTCATCAAATAGCAGCGGTCGCCGATCTCGGTCGCCGAGCCGGCGGCGGTCCCCCGGTGGATCGTCACTCCCTCGCGGATGATGCACTCGCGACCGATGCGGCAGAAACTCTCGGCCCCCTCGAAGGCCCGGTCCTGGGGAAGATCGCCGATCACGGCGTGGGAATGGACGCGGCAACCCGGCCCCAATTCCGTGGCGCCGAGAACTACCGCGAAGGGCGCGATCCGGCATTCCGGGCCGACTCGCGCCGGCCCGTCGATGACGGCGTGCGGACCGATCTCCGCCGATGGGTCGATGACCGCGCGCGGATCGACGATTGCAGAAACGTGGATGGACATCAGGGGTCTCCAGGTGACGCAAGACGGACGTCTTGCCGTAGGGAATTGCTGAAGGAAAGACCACGCGAGCCGAGGGCCGCGCAGTCCCCCTAACAGCGCATCACCTGGAGCAGCCTGCCGCGGAGGCCGTCGCTGCCGGCGTCGCCGTCGCTGCCGGCGGCGACGTGTTCGCCAAGAGAGCCGAGCGGGGCGAGGCGGTCGGCGACGACGGCCGTCCCCCATCCGCAGTGCACGAGGTCGGTCCCGTGGGCGAGCGTCCTGCGGGCGCCGAGTGCTTCCGTGCCACGAAAGTCCAAGTAGGCCGGAAACATCCCCAGCGCGCTGTTCCCCTCGTCGGGATCGTCGTCGAACGGGCCGTCGTCGGGATCGTTCGGCGCGTCGCAGCCGAGCCGCACGAAATCGATGTCGTGCGTACCGGAGCCGCAATCGAGCGCCTCGGTCCGTGCGGCATCGCCGCTGCCCCGATCGTCGCCGTCCCAGACGGGGAACGGCAGATGGGCCGTGGCGGCCAGCATCCAGCACAGCGTCAGCTTGCGTGCGACGCCCGTCATCGGTCTTTCCCCCGATTTTTCTTCCGCATCCTGCGGAAGCGAGCGGATGATCGTCGGCAAGGCGATTCCTGTCAACGCCATTTTTCACGCGCCGTCGAACCGCGAGTGCGAGACGCACTTGCGCGGTCGGGTTGATCGGATCGAAGTCCGGTCGAGGATGACGGCGGGGGGCGTCGTCGGAAGTGTTCGAATGGATCGAGTTTCAGGAGGCCGAGGATGGCATTCGCGCGTCAGGCGCTCGATCCGGAGGTGCAAATCCGGCTGCGGGAGATGGCTGCCGTAGCGGCGTAGGGCCGGCTGTGCCGGCCGAATCACCAGCTCGATCCCGCTTCGCGGCATTCGGCCATACCGAGAGCGTTTGGTGCCGTAAGGAGCGCTCCTGCGCCGGCCGAACACTGCATTCGACCGGCACAGCCGGTCCTACGTCACTTGAGTTCACACCACGGCCACCTCGGCCGATGCAATGCCACGCATGCGCTTGACGGGTCAATACGGCGACCATCCGGAGGGCGCTCGGCCCTTTGGCGAAGGACTGCCGCGCGAAGTCATGAAGCTCGTCGAGGAACGATCGCTCTGCACGACGATCGCCGGTCGCCGCTTCGCGCCCGGCGCGCCGACGTAGGGGACATTCGCCACTGCTGTTCATCAGGATGAATGGCTCAAGCCCAAGACGTCGCAATGTGAGTTCCAACTGATCGCGGGCTTCAGTATCGTGTCCGTGCACGATGAAGATTTGGCCTGCGTTCACACCCACGGTCATGGGTTTCGTATCAGTCAGGTACTCCGCATTCTCCCCGAGCGAGGTGGCGAGGATTGATTCGAGTTTCTCCTTGACGGTCGACTTCCCTTGGACCTGAAGCGTACCCTTCGACTCCCACCAATTGATGATTCCGCCGTTGGACGGTCGAAACGAGTGCTTTCCAGCCCCATCGGACTCCCACTCGCCTTTGAGCGAAGCCGATGTAATCGCCCTCTTCAATTCATCGAGAGTTCCGTGGAAGGCTTGGGCCATGAAATAGATACCTCCGAATCGTAGTTGCGGACGTGGCAGGCCGCTATCTCAGACCTGATACACCCCCGTGCGAAACGGCTCCTCCTCCGCGTGGCGGGTTGAAATGCGCAGGGCCTCGATCAGCACGCGGCGGGTGTCCGCGGGCTCGATGATTTCGTCCACCCAGCCGCGGGCCGCGGCGTAGCGGATGTCCGTTTTTTCCTCGTAGCTCTCGACGGTGCGGCGGCGGAGGTCTTCCAGTTCTTCCGCGTCGGGGGCGCGGCCGGCGCGCTTCAAGGCGGCGATGTTCACGTCCAGCAGCGTCTTGGCCGCCTGGTTCGAGCCCATCACCGCGTATTGCGCGGTCGGCCAGGCGAAGATGAAACGCGGGTCGAACGCCTTGCCGCACATCGCGTAGTTCCCCGCCCCGTAGCTGCCGCCGGTGATGACGGTGAGCTTGGGGACGCGGCTGTTGGAGATGGCGTTGACCACCTTCGCCCCGGCGCGGATGATGCCCGACTGCTCGCTGTCGCGGCCGACCATGAAGCCGTACACGTCCTGCAAAAAGACGAGCGGCGTCCAGCACTGGTTGCAGTCCATGATGAAGCGGGCCATCTTGTCGGCGCTGTCGTGATAGATCACGCCGCCGTATTGCAGGCCTTCCTTGGGCGTCTTCTCGGGATGGTGCTGATTGGCGACGATGCCGATGCGGAACCCGCCGAGCTTCGCGTACCCGCAGACGACCGTCTTGCCGAACTCCGCCTTGTACTCGTGGAAGCTCCCGGCATCGACGATGCAGTCGATGACCTCGCGAACTTCGTACTGCGCCTGCGGGTCGGGGGGGAAGGTGTCGTAGATAGTGGGTAGTGGATAGTGGTTAGTGGATAGATCCGCTGGTTGAGTCTTTTCGCCATCCACTGTCCACTGTCCACTGTCCACTGGACAAAACACCTCCGCCGTGCGATCCGGGGGCAGCGTGTCGCAGAGTTCGCGCAGGCGCGCGAGGCAGGCTTCGTCGTCCGGCTCGCGGAAGTCGATCGTGCCGGAGATGGCGGCGTGCATCTGCGCTCCGCCGAGTTCTTCGTGGGCGACGTCCTGGCCGATGGCGCTTTTCACGAGGGCCGGGCCGGCGAGGTACAGGCCGCTCCCTTCGGTCATCAGCAGCTTGTCGCACAGCACGGGGAGATAGCCGCCGCCGGCCACGCAGTTCCCCATGATCGCCGCGATCTGCGGAATGCCGAGGGCCGAGATGACGGCGTTGTTGCGGAAGATGCGGCCGAAATCGTCCTCGTCGGGGAAGATTTCTTCTTGCAGCGGGAGGAAGACGCCGGCTGAATCGACGAGGTAGATCAACGGCAAGCGGTTGACGAGCGCGATCCGCTGGGCGCGGAGCACTTTCTTGCAGGTCATGGGGAAGAAGGCGCCCGCCTTCACGGTCGCGTCGTTGGCGATGACCATGAAGCTGCGGTTCGCGACGCGGGCGAGGCCGCAGATCACGCTGGCGCTGGGAGCGCCGCCCCACTCTTCGTACATCCCCCAGGCGGCGAAGCGGCCGATTTCGAGGAATTCGCTGCCGGGATCGATCAGCCGCTCGATCCGCTCGCGGGCGGTGAGGCGGTCCTTCTCGTGCTGACGGGCGATCGCCTTCTCCCCGCCGCCGAGCGCGAGCGCGTCACGATCGGCGCGGAACCGCTCCAGGATTTCGGTCCACTTGGTCCGCTGTCCGCTGTCCGTGGTCCGTTGCATCCGACCTTCTTCCACTGCTCCCGCTCCGATCATCTCATCAACGGACAACTGACAACGGACCACTGACAGCGGACCGGCCGGTCGATTATAGTGGGGATCCGCGCGAATCCCAGCGACATCCCGCCTGCGAGGATTTCTCGATGCGCATGCTCCGGCCGACGCTGCTTGCGGTCCTCTTCTTCATGCCTGCGGCGATTATCATTCCCGAGCCGCTTCCCGCGCAGGACGACTTCGACGACGAGTTCCCCCCCGGCGTCGTGGCGCGGTACGCTCCGGGGCGCGCGGCGTACCGGGCCGAGCCGGACATCGCCTTCGACTGGCGGAACTTCGCCCCCGATCAAAGCATTCCCGAAGGGACGTTCTACGGCGACTGGTCGGGGCTGTTGCTCATCCGCCAGGCGGGCAAGCACACGTTCCACGCCCACGTGCAAGGGCAGGTGACGGTCGAGATCGACGGCAAGGTCGTCCTCGCCGACAGCCGCAACGATGCGAGCTGGATTTCCGGAAAGCCGGTCGAGCTCGACTTCGGCGAGCGGAAGCTGACGATCCACCTCCGCAAGACGGCGGAGAACGCGTCGCTCAAGCTGTACTGGTCTTCGGACGGTTTCGCGCTCGAGCCGGTGCCGGCGCATCTCTTGTTCCGCGAAGCGCCGGACGAAGCGATCTCGAAGCACGAGACGGGACGGGCGCAGTTCGCCGCGGCCCGCTGCAACCGTTGCCACGTCCGCGAAAACGAGCCTCTTTCGCCGGCCGCGCCCTCGTTGGCGCACGTGGCCGCCGGGTTCTCGACCGCCGACCTGATCGCCCGCATCCAGGATCCCGCGAAGACGACGGCGCACGCCCGGATGCCCGAGTTCGGCTTTTCCGATGACGAGGCGCGCGCGATCGCCGCGTATCTGACGAGCAAATCGCGGCCGGTCGAACTCGAGAAGATCCCGAAGACGCGGACGAGCGACCGCAAGCAGCGCTCCGGCATGTCGGGCGAGACGCTGTTCCACTCGCTCGGCTGCCTGGCGTGCCACACCTCGGGGGATCTCGGGAAGTCCCCCGCGTTCGGCGGGGGCGACCTCGCGGACGTCGGCCGCCGCCGCAGCGCCGAATGGCTCCATACATGGCTCGCGAAACCGGAGAAGCTCAACCCGGACCATCACATGCCGGTGTTCCAACTGAGCGACGACGAACGGCGGCAGCTGACGCTGTATCTCGCGGGGCTGAAGAATGAAAGTAGGGTGGGCTCCGCCCACCAGGCGACGCC
The DNA here is from genome assembly GCA_040877365.1 of Planctomycetales bacterium. Lineage (GTDB taxonomy): Bacteria > Planctomycetota > Planctomycetia > Planctomycetales > Planctomycetaceae > JBBDNT01. The sequence goes on along the minus strand of JBBDNU010000159.1, from coordinate 10,363 downwards.
GGACGGCGCGGCCGGTGGTGAGCGACGCGCGGCGCCGCGCGTCGATGAACAATCGAACTCGAGCCGGCGCGACGATGGTGGGCACAGCCCACCCTACGCTGAGATCGCCGCCCGCGGCAAAGCGCTCGTCGCGGCGGCGCGCTGCGCCGCGTGTCACACGATCGGCGACGCGAAGCCGGACCTCGCGGGATTGAGCGACCTCTCGCAGCCGCCGGCCGACTGGGCGGAGTCCTGTCTCGCCGAGAAGCCGGACGCGGCAAAGCGGCGGCCGAGCTATCGCGGCCTCGACCGCGAGGCGATCGTCGCGTACGTCACGTCGCGCTCGGGAAAACTCGCGCGCGAAAATCCGTTCGCCCAAGGGCTGCGGGTGCTCGAACAGCGGAACTGCCTCGCCTGTCACGACCGGCTCCAGTCGCGGGGAATGACCGCGATCGCCGGCCGCGTCGAGCGCGTCGACGAGGATCTGAAAGGCCGCAGCCAGGCGCTCATCCCCCCCTCGCTGACCGCGGTGGGGGACAAGCTGACCGACGCCGCACTCGTCGAAGCGGTGCAGGGGAAGCAGAAACCGCGGATGACATGGCTCGACGTGCGGATGCCGCGGTTCGAGCATTCCGAAGCCGACCTCGCCGCGCTCGCCGGCTATCTCATCGCCCACGACCGCATTCCGGCCGGCGCCCCGGCGAGCGGGGGGCGTCAGCCCCCCGGTGGGTCCGATTCACCCCGCGGTTCCGGCGCGCAAGCTAATGACGCGCCGTCCGCGTCGAATCCACCGGCCGGCTTACGCCGACCGCTCGCCGGGGCGATCGACGAATTCGACGACTCGCAGGTGCTCGTCGCCGGGCACACGCTCGTCGGGCCGCGGGGGTTCAGTTGCGTCGCCTGCCATCAGATCGGCGGTTACGTCCCGAAGAACACTGCGATCGGCACGCGAGGCTCGGATTTGTTGATGCTCGGGAAGCGGATGCGGGCGGAATACTTCGACCGCTGGACCCGCTCGCCGTTGCGGATCGTCCCCGGCATGGAGATGCCCTCCTACGAGAAGCCGGTCCCCGGCGTGCTCGACGGCACGCTCGAAACGCAGCTCGCGGCGATGTGGCGGGCGCTGAACGACACGCGGTTCGAACCGCCGACCAACCCGGCCGCCGTCGAGCAGTTCGTCGTCGTCGCGCCGGGCGAACGGCCGCGGATCATCCGCGACATGTTCCAGGTGGGGAAGACGCGGATCCCGCGGGCGTTCGCGGTCGGCTTCGACAACGGCCACAGCTTCGTGTACGACCTCGACACGTTCGCGGTGCGGCACTGGGCGTTCGGCGACTTCGCGCGGCAACAGACGGTCGGCAAGACCTGGTTCTGGGAACTCGCCGGGCAGACGGTCGCGGAGGGGTTCGACGACACGCCGGACTTCGCCTTGCGGAAGAAGGGAAAAAAGGACGCGCCGCTCATTCGGCCGCTGATGCGGAACGGGACGAGCGGAAGGTTGAAGGGTTATCGGACGATGACGGGTGCCGTCGAACTCGACTATGTCGTTGATTTCGAGGTCGACGGGAAGGTGCGGAGCGTCGAAATTAATGACCGCCTGACAACGACGACGCCCTTCCCGCCGCAAGCCACTACAGGCACCGGATGGGTCCGGAATCTCTCCTCGCCCGGAATTCCCGAAGGTTTTGAGTTGTGGATTCGCCTTCGTGAGGTGAAGCCGCTTCTGGGGCAGGCTGAAATCGACTACGCCGGCATTCGCGCATTAGGCCCGACTGTGGTCAGAGTTTCGGATTCCGGTGCCGGATACGGTTCGATTTCGGACAACATTACCACGGTCGTCTACTACATCACGTCCCTCGCCCCCCCGCGCGCCGTTCCCAAGTTCGAGCCGCCGCAGCCGAACGCGAAGAAGAACATCACCACCGTCCCCGGTTTCGACGCCGTGCAGCTTCCGCTCGACGGGTCGATCATGCCCACGTTCCTCAACTGGACGAGCGACGGCACGCTCGTCTTCACCTCGCTCAAGGGGCACGTCTATCTCGCCAGGGACACCGACGGCGACGGGCTCGAAGACGCACTCACGCTCGTCGAGGAAGGGCTTGCCGTACCGTGGGGCGTGATCTCCGACGGCAAGGACCTCATCGTCTCGCACAAGCCGGAGATCCTGCGCCTCAAAGACACCGATGGCGACGGTCGGGCCGATGTCCGCGAGCTGGTCGCCACCGGCTGGGGATATCACGACAACTACCACGACTGGACCTGCGGCCTCGTCCGCGACTCCAAGGGCAACCTGTTCGTCGGCCTCGGCAGCGACTATTCGCAGCAGGGCCGGCCAGCCGAGGTCTCGCTGTGGCGCGGGAAGGTGCTGAAGATTCGCCCCAACGGCACGGTGATTCCGTTCGCCCACTCGTTCCGCTACCCGATGGGCATCGCCATCGATTCGAAGGACCGCGTGTTCGTCAGCGACCAGCAGGGAGAGGGGAAGCCGTTCAACGAGATCAACCACGTCGTCGAGGGGCGGCACTACGGCCTGCCGAGCCTGCACGAGAAGGACCGCGACGTCCCCAAGACCCAGCCCGCGGTGAAGGTCCCGCACGACTGGACGCGAAGCGTGAACGGCCTGTGTACGGTCCCGGAACGCGCCGCGCTGGCGGAGTTCGCCGGGCACGGGCTGGGCTGCGAATACAACACCCGCTTCCTGCTCCGCTACACGATCGACGAAGTCGACGGCGAATTGCAGGGGGCGGTCTATCCTTTCAGCGACACGACCGCCGGGCCCCGCGACGACAACTTCATCGGGCCGCTCTCCGTCGGCGTCGCCCCCAACGGCGACATCTACGTCGGCTGCATCCGCGACAGCGGCTGGACCGGCGGGCCGAACGTCGGCGCGATCGTCCGACTCCGGGCGAAGCCGCAAGCGGAACAACCGGTCGGCATCCGCGAGATCAAGGCGACGCCCGACGGCTTCATCGTCTCGTTCACCGCCCCGGTCGATCCGCCCGCCGCGGCGAAGGTCGAGAGCTACACCATCGGCGCTTACACGAAAGTCTACGAGGGAGGCTACGGCGCGCCGGACTCGGGGCAGCACCGCGTGAAGGTCGAGAAGGTCGAGGTCGCGGACGACGCCCGCTCGGTCCGCCTCACCGTCGATCAACTGCGGCCGACGTTCGTGTACGACCTCGCGATCGGCAAGATCGGCCCGGAAGGCAAGGAGTCGCTGTGGCCGAACACCGGCCACTACTCGATGAACCGCGTGCCGAAGGCGAAGCAATAAGCCGCGGTCGGGTGGCACTGGCTTGCCAGTGCGTTTCGATTGGTCCCTTGCTCGTTCCGCACCGGAATTTGCTTGAAGATGCCTTCGGACGCGGCATAATCAGGACGGAAGCCGACTTTCGAGCAGGAGAACGGCCATGCCCGGCAACGCCCCTCACCGCAAGCGGGTCAAGCTCCACCACGAGCCGGGCGACCTGCACGAACTCACATTCTCCTGCTACCGGCGAATGCCCCTGCTCACCAACGATGCCTGGCGCGAACATCTCGCCCGCAGCATCGACGATTCGCTCGCCGCCCATGACTTCGAAGCTCACGATCCGCGAGCGGCCGGGCCGCACGGTGTTCCGCTTCTGGCAGGAAGGCCCCGGCTACGACCGCAATCTCCAGACGGAGCGAGCGGTGCTGGCGTCGATCGACTACATCCATCTGAATCCGGTCCGCCGACGACTCGTGGAAGCCGTTGCCGCGTGGCGATGGTCGAGCGCCCGGTGGTATTTGTCGGAAGGAGTGCTCATCGACCCGCTGCTGCCGACGGTCCACGGCCCGCCGCCGGGGTTGTTCGGGCCCAGCGCATGGCGTCGCGGCTGAAATGGTCCGGCACGAAAGTACAAGGGCTTTCACGGGCCGAATGCGGGAGGTAACTGAATTCGTTGATCAAAAGCACTGGCAAGCCAGTGCCACCCGACCGCTGAACACGCCAGAAGATCGGAATTCTTGCGAATTCCGCCACGGCCACGCGCTACCGGTTGAACCCGACGAAGAAGCTGAACAGCCGGTCGTCGTCGAACGGCTCCTTCAGGATCGGCACGCCGAAGTCGAAGGCGAGCGGCACCGGTCCCATCGCCGGGACGGTGAGCCGGATCCCCGCACCCACCGACAGCCGGAAGTGGTCGAATGACACGTCGTTCTCGACGGTGCCGAAATCCGTGAAGGCGACCACCTGCAGGTTCTCGTCGGCGGTGACGGGGACCATGTATTCCACCGAGCCGAGCGCCAGCCACTGCCCGCCGACCTGCACGCCGGTGTCGACCGGGCTGACCCCGCGGAAGGCGAAGCCGCGGAACGTCTGGTAGCCGCCGGCGAAGAAGCGTTCGAAGATCGGGGTGTCGTCGCCGGTCCAGCCGAGGTTCCCGCCGGCGGTGAGGATGTGCCGCCCCTGGCCGTCCGGCCGGCTGTACAGCGTGAAGAACTGGCGGTACTCGCCGTCGAAGCGGGGATAGTCGAAGTCGCCGAAGGCCTGCTCGTAGCCGATCTCGGCGAAGTGTCCCGAGCCGGGCATGAACGCCGAGTCCCGCGTGTCGTGCTGCATCGCCACGCGGACGGTCGAGAGGAAGCTGCTCCCCAGGGCGTCGGCGAGAATCGGCGGAGTGGGCTGCGTCGGATTGTCGAGGTCGATCGACTCGAGCCGCAGCGCCACCGAGCCGGAGAGCGCCGAGGTGAACTGCCTGCCGACCGAAATCCGCCCGCCGCCGCGGACTTCGTCCCAGTCCGGATAGAAGCGGTTGAAGTAGAACCCGCTCAGGCCGAAGCTGAAGTCGGTGTCGAGGAAGTAAGGGTCGGTCCAGCTCACGAGGTAGCGGCTGACCTGGTCGCCGGGCATCGCCTCGACGCGGAACCGCTGCCCGCCGCCGCGCCAAGCGGTCCCGTTCGAGATGTCGCTGACGGAGAGGGGGGGGCGGAACAGGTCGAAGTTGTTCTCTTCGAGGACGATCGAGCCGACGACGCCGGCGTCGCTGTTGATCCCCGCCCCGATCATGAACCGCCCGGTCTGCGCCTCGTACACGATCACTTCCGGCCGCACGAGGCCCGGCTGTTGGAAGAACTGGGGGGGCGGCTCGCGCAGGCCGGGGCCGAGCGGGTCCCCCTGCGGGTCCACGTCGTAGATCGGATTGCCGGGATCGGCCAGCCCGCGGTCGTAGTTCTGCGCGCGGACGACCGGATAGTGGCCACGAGGCTCAGACCATGATCCGGAGACAGGCTGGAAAGCCTGCCCCACGCCGTCTTCTTCGTCGTCGTAAGGCGCGCGGTACCGCTCGACGCCATAGTCTTGGCGGCCGTCGTACCAGCGGTCGGAATAGCGGTCTTCGGCGGAGATCGTTCCACTGCGGTCGGCTCGCTCGGCCGCCTTGCGCGGCACGGCCGGCGATGCACCGGACCCGCCGGCGCTCTGGCCGCGGTACACGCTGGCGGTGCGGATGCCGCTGTCCGGCGGCTCGGGCTTGAGCACGATCTGCACGTCCTTGCCTGGAATCCGCTCGAAGTACTGCGACCCGCGGAGCGCCTGCTTCGCCCGTTCGATGTTGTGCGGGTTGGCCAGCTCGCCCGGCACGACGCCGAACCGCGCCATCACGTTGAGCGGCACCTGCCGGCGGGTGTGGGCGTTGGGGCCTTCGATGCGGACGTCGATCGGGCCGATGACGTAGGGGCGGTCCTCGTCGATCGTGTAGACGAGATCGGCGACGCCCGGCTCCTCGAGGAACCGCGGGACCGCGTCGACGCGGGCGAAGATCCGCCCCAGCTCGCCGTACAGCCCCTTGATGCGCTCGACGTCCTTCGTCAGCTCCCGCTCGTTGAAATACTTGCCGGCGGTGAGCTCCAGGTCGCGGCGCAGCTCGTCGGCGGAGTACACGTGGTTGCCGGCGATCTCGACGTCTCGGACCCGGTAGCGGGTCCCTTCCTCGATTTCGTAGACGAGCGTCACGCGGGACTTCTTGTCGTTGAAGTCCTCCTTCGCGTCGATCCGCACGTCGAAGAAGCCGAGGCCGTGGTAATACTGTTTGAGGGCCGTGACGTCGTTGGGGATCGAGGCCGGATCGTAATGCCCGCCGATCAGCCACAGCAGGGCGATCTGCGTCTGGATCTTCGTCTTCAGGACGGGACCGGAGACGAAGTCGTTCCCCCGGAACTTGACGCCGGTCACCTTGACCTCGGGGCCTTCCTCGATCTGGAAGGCGACGTCGCGGTCCTCCTTGTCCCCTCCGGTCACCAGCTCGCAGCGGGCGAAGGCGTGCCCCTTGCCGTGATACCACGATTCGATCCGCCGCGCCGCCTCGCGGTTGGCCGACGGATCGAACGGGCTGCCCGGCTTCAACCCCGTCTCGGCGATCAGGTGCTTCTTCTTCCGCTCGGAGGCGCCGCGGAACTCGACCGAGCGGACCACCGGCCGCTCGAGCACGCGGAACGCCAGCACGAGGCCCTCGGGCGTGCGGCGGAACACCGGCTCCACGCTGTAGAACCACCGCGTCCCGTACAAGCTCCGCACGTCTTCCTGCACCTCCTTGCGGGTGACGGCGCGGCCGGGACGGCTCTTCACGAATTTCGCGATCGCGGTCGCCGGGATCGTCACGTTCCCTTCGACCTGCACGTCGTGGAGCGTCTCGTCGTACACCCCGTCCGTCTCGCCGCTTCCGCCGCGAAGATCCCCGGCCGCCGTCTCCCCGTGGAGGGTCCGCACGTCGCCGAACCGGAAGGGCGCGACCACCGCGACGGCCGATACGAACAGCCCGGCGACTGCCGCGCGGAGCATCCACGCCGCGGAAGACGCGCCACGGCCTCGGCGGGTGTCGCGGGAGACACCGGGATACATGTGGTCGTCCGGGGTTGGAGAGGTCGAGCGAGACCGGGCGGGCCGGCCGGCCCCGATTGGGGGCGTAGGAATAGCGGAATCGACCGCGGGGGGCAAGACGACTTAGGGCGACGGGAGACGGGGAAAAATAGCGGAAGTGCAGAGATCCGCGATAGCCGGCGGGAAACTTCCCGCCGGGGCCGCTGGCGAAATCCCAGTCGCACCGGCGCTTCTTTCGCTTCCGCGGCTGGCGGGATAACATGAGGCGCGTGCCGGTTCGGCGGCACGCCGTTTCCCAAATGATCCGAGCGAGACCACCGAAGGAGGCCGAGCCATGTCCGCGACGAAAATCCTGTCCGCCGCGTTGATCGTCACTGCCGTTTGTCGTTCCGCCTCCGCCGGGCAGCCCGCAAAAATTCCCGGCGTCGGGCCCGCCGGCGAGGTCGAGCTGGTGCAGGACGGCTTCCAGTTCCTGGAAGGCCCAGCCTGGGACGGCACGGGGCGCCTGTACTTCACCGACGTCGCCGGCAACACGCTCTACAAGATCGAGCGCGCTGCGGCCGGTTCGCGGGCGGCGCCGTTCCTCGAAAAGCAGGGGACGCTCAACGGGCTGATGATCGACGCGGCCGGGACCATCTTCGCCTGCGCGATGGAAGGCCGGCTGACCTCGATCGACCCCGCCACGAAGCGACTCACGGTGCTCGCCGGCGAGTACGAGGGGAAGCGGTTCAACGCCCCGAACGACCTCGTGATCGACCAGGCCGGCGGCGTCTACTTCACCGACCCGCACTTCCGCGCCCCGATGCCTCTCCCGCAGGGGAAGACCGCGGTCTATTACCGCAACGGCGAGGGAAAAGTCTCGCGGCTGATCGACGATCTCGCCGCCCCCAACGGCGTGATCCTCTCCCCCGACGAGAAGACCCTGTATGTCATCCCCTCCCTCCAGAAGGAGATGATGGCCTACCCGGTCGAGTCCCCCGGCAAGCTCGGCGAAGGCCGCGTGTTCTGCACGCTCAAGCAGCGCGAGGGGGAAACCGGCAAAGGCCGCGGCGGCGACGGCCTGACGATCGACACGCAAGGCAACCTCTACATCGCCTCGCAATTCGGCCTGGAGGTGTTCGACAAGGAGGGGAAGGCGCTGGGCGTCATCGAGTTCCCGCAGCAACCCTCGAACGCCACCTTCGGCGGCGCGGACGGCAAGACCCTCTACGTCACCGCCCGCACGGGACTGTACCGCGTGCAGATGGAGGCGACGGGGCATCGGTTCCCCGGCGGAAAGCAGTAGGCAGTGGGCAGAAAGCAGTCGGCAGGCAGAGTGCGGCGGCCCATGCACAGTCCCCTCTCCCCCGGCTTTGCGGGGGAGAGGGTCAGGGTGAGGGGGCTTTTTCGAGTCTGATGACTCGCTGACCAGCAGTCGATCCGGAGGCATGCATGTTGGAAGCGCTGACGATTGCCTTCCTTGTCTTGTGGTTCCTCCTGGGTCACGTCGAGGAGGCGCCGCAGGGGGGCAGGTTTTCCCGACAGGCCTGGCTCGCGCGAGCGGCCAAGCAATTGCTGGGGTACAGCCTCTTGGGATGGATCGTCCTCCTCAGTCATCCGATCGCCACCGTGGCCGCATTGATGATCGGCGAGCGGGAGTGGGCGCGCCCGCTGGATACTCTGCTGGGCGTCGGCTTGATCGTCGCCGCGGTTGCCACGTCCGCATGGACCGTCAAGAACCGCCAGTCGGTGCAGTCGCGATTGGAATCGAAACAGCTCAGACCGCTTTAGCGTTCCTCGCGGGGCTACCCGAATAGCAAATGGAAAATCGTGGGACCGCTCCCTGGCGGTCGCGGCTAAACAAACTCGTCACTCGTCACTCGTCACTCGTAACCAAAGCAATCCCCATGTGTTGCACCGTTCTTCGTTGCCGAGTCGTCCGCGTGTTGCTCGGAGTCGGACTGGTCGTGCTCGCCGTGGTCGCCGGGCGGACCGTCGCGGCGGAATATCTCAGCGGGATCGTCTGGCCGGAGCCCCCCGTCGTCGATCCGGGGCCGGTCGGCGGCCCGCCCTCCGACGCGATCGTGCTGTTCGACGGCAAAGACCTGTTGCAGTGGGAAGGCGGCGACCGATGGACCGTCGAGGACGGCGTCGCCATCCCCAGGCGGGGAGACATCCGCACGAAGCAGGCCTTCGGCGACATCCAGTTGCACGTCGAGTGGGCCACGCCCGAAAGGGTCACGGGCAAAGGGCAGGGGCGCGGGAACAGCGGCGTGTACCTGATGGGGAAGTACGAAGTGCAGATCCTCGATTCGTGGGAGAACCCGACCTACTTCGACGGGCAGGCCGGCTCGATCTACAAGCAAAGCCCGCCGATGGTAAACGCCTCCCGCAAACCAGGGGAATGGCAGAGCTTCGACATCCTGTTCGAGGCGCCTCGCTTCGACCAGTCGGGCAAGCTGCTGAAGCCGGCCTGCGCCACCGTGCTGCACAACGGCGTCGTAATCCAGAACCATTTCGAACTGGCGGGCGGGACCTCGTGGGACTCGCCCCCGAAGTACGAGCCGCACCCGGAGAAGCTGCCGATCCACTTGCAGAACCACGGCAACCCGGTCCGCTTCCGCAACATCTGGGTGCGAGAGCTGAGGCCGATCGTGGGGAAGAAGCCGGCGGCGGAGGCGGCGGAAGGCAGTCGGCAGTAGGCAGCCGGCCATGAGCCGCGGGGTTTATCCCCGCCGTGGGAATCGAGCTTCCCTTACGAGCACCGGCTCGTTACTTGAGGAACCCGTATCGAACACCGGCGGGATGAACCCGCCGGCTCGTGATCCGCATGACCGCCACCACCGCCGTTTCACCCGCCATGCTGGCCGCCGGCTTGAAGGCTTGCGCCCGGCGGGTCGGGTTCGATCTCGTCGGCGTCGCCCCGGCCGTCGCGCCGGAGGGATTTCACGAGCTGCTCGACTGGATCGACCGCGGGTATGCCGGGAGCATGGAATACATTCCCCGGCGAACGGAAGCCTACGCGCATCCGGAGCACGTGCTCGACGGCGTGCGGAGCGTGGTGATGCTGGCGATCAATTATCGCACGGACGACCCGCGGCCGCCCGCCGCGGGAGAGGGGCGCGTCTCGCGGTACGCGTGGGGAGGGAGGGACTACCACGATCTGCTTCGCGAGAAGCTCGGAGCGTTGGCCGACTGGCTGCACGCCGAAGTCCCCGGCTGCCGGACGCGGGGCGTCGTCGACACCGCCCCGCTGCTCGAGCGCGACTTCGCGCGGCTGGCGGGGCTGGGGTGGATCGGCAAGAACACGGTGCTGATCGACAGGCGGATGGGAAGCTGGCTGTTCCTGGCGGCGCTGCTCACCGACCTCGAGCTGGAGCCGGACGCGCCGCACGAGACGGCGCACTGCGGGACCTGCACGCGCTGCCTCGACGCCTGCCCGACGGACGCGTTCCCGGAGCCGTACGTGCTCGACGCGCGAAAGTGCATCGCGTACCTCAACATCGAGCTCCGGGGGGCGGCGGGGGGGGGGGGGGGGGGGGGGGGGGGGGGGGGGGGGGGGGGGGG
>JBBDNU010000158.1:0-16439 GCA_040877365.1 Planctomycetales bacterium | reverse complement strand
CGGGCACTTCGCTGAGGCATCCGCACTGGCAGATCATCGCCCTGCCGGTCGTCCCGCGGATGGTGCGGCAGTTGCAGATTGGCGATGGCGATCGTCTCCAGCAAATCGTCGACGTCCCGATCGAGAAGCTCCGCAGGGGGCGGGGCGGCGGTTCCGGTGCGAACCGGATGCCGTTGGGAGCGGCTTCGGTGGACAAGCTATCGGCCATGAGATCCGACCCTCCCACGACGAGATCTCACTCTCCCCCGACGAGCACGCCGGTCCCGTTGATACGGTCGGCTTTGAGATCCTGCAGGGCCCGGTTCGCGTCCGCGAGGGAGTAGCTCGTGATGCGCGGACGGATTGGGATCGTGGCCGCTTCGGCGAGCAGCGCACGGCCGTCGGCGCGCGTGTTGGCCGTCACCGAATGCACGTTGCGCTCGTGGAACAACAGTTCGTAGTCCAGCGTGGGGATCGGCGACATGTGGATGCCCGCCAGCGCCAGCGTGCCGCCGTGTTCCAGCTTCGACAGGGCGACCGGAACAAGCTCTCCCGCGGGGGCGAAGAGGATTGCGCTCTCCACGGGGACGGGCATGTCGGACGCGTTCTCCCCCACCCACTTCGCCCCCATCTCGCGGGCGAGCCGGCGGTGCGATTCGCCCCGCGTGACCACGTACACCTCACAGCCTCGATGCCGGGCGATCTGCATGACGATGTGCGCACTTGAGCCGAAGCCGTAGATGGCAAGCGTCCCGCCGGCCGGAAGTCGGCTCCGCTCGAGCGCTCGGTAACCGATGATCCCCGCGCACAACAGCGGCGTAGCTTCCGCGTCCTCGAATACCTCGGGCAGTTCGTAGGCGAATGCCTCGGGCACGACGGCGAACTCGGCATACCCACCGTCGGCGTGATATCCGGTGAAGCGGGGATCGACGCACAGGTTCTCGCGCCCCGTCGCACAGAATTTGCACGTCCCGCACGTATGCCTCAGCCAGGCGATTCCAATGCGCCGGCCCACCGCGAGCCGGTCGCAGCCGGGGCCGAGCCGGTCGACCGTACCGACCACCTGATGCCCGGGAATGACCGGCAACTTCGCCTGGGGCAGATCGCCTTCGATCACGTGCAGGTCGGTGCGGCAGATCGCGCAGCGATGAACCTTCAGGCGAACCTCGCCGAATCCCGGCTCCGGATCGGGCAGGTCACGAAGCGCGAGCGGCGACGTGCCGATGTCGGCGATCATGTCGAGGACCATCGCCTTCATTGACCGTCTCCCGAAACATCGAAGTCGACATCCAATGGCCGCCGCGCCTCGATGCGAGGGGGCTTGGCGGCTGCGGCGCATCAGAGAGTTACTTCGCACCGGCTCCCACGATGTGGCTGTGGTGCTCGACCACGAAGGCCACGCGAACGGTCGCCCGATACTCGCTGAGCTTGCCATTTTCGACGTGCGCCGTCTGATGGACCAGATCGACGCCCGTAATGTGCCGCAACGATTCGGAGGCCTCCGCCACGGCTTGCTGGACCGCGTCTTCCCAACTCTTCTTCGACGTGCCCACGAGTTCGACGACTTTGACGACCATGATGTTCCTTTCCAAGTCTGAAGAATCGGTCTGAACCAACTATCTTGCCAATCGACACTGATCGCGGGTGCAAACTCCATGCCTGATCGGTGTCGGTCCTTGGGTCGCGCTTGCCGGCATCGTCTCTGGAGTCATGGCCGACTCGCGTTCGAATGCGGTCCATGCCACCTGCTGGTGTGCACCGCGGTCGCTGCTGTGCGAATCCGCGCGCTCCGCTGGTCGGACCGAACCCGGAAATGGGACAGCCAATCGCTCATTCCGCCGTGAACTTGGCTTTCCCGCTTTCGGAACGCGAGTTGCGAATGCTCCGGAGTCACCGGAGGGGCCGCCAACGGTCTCCCTTCAGGTCGATCGAGGAGAGAACCTGAAATGCCGCACAAACATCTGCTGTTTCGGAACGAAGCGCGAGAGAAGCTGTTGCGGGGAGCGAGTGCATTGGCCGACGCCGTCCGCGTGACGCTCGGTCCCAAGTCGAAATGCGTGCTCATCGAGAAGAAGTGGGGCCGCCCGCTCGTCTGCAACGACGGCGTCACGATCGCCAAGGAATTCGAGTTGCCGGACCCCGAGGAGAACATGGGGGCTCGGCTGCTGCGCGAGGCGGCCGAGAAGACCGGCGAGGCGGTCGGCGACGGGACGACCACCGCGACGCTGCTGGCCCATGCGATCTATTCGGAAGGATTGCGCAACGTGGCCGCGGGGGCGAGCGCCGTCGATCTCAAGCGCGGGCTCGACCGCGGGCTCGCAGTTGCCGTCGAAGCGATCCGCGCGCTGTCGCGTCCGGTGGAAAGCCGCAAAGAGAAAACGCAGGTCGCGACGATCTCCGCTCACAACGATGCGGCGCTCGGCGAACTCGTCGCCGACGCGATGGAGCGAGTCGGTTCCGAGGGAGCGGTTTCCGTCGAGGAAGCGAAGGGGACCGAAACGACTCTGGACGTGGTGGAAGGGATGCAGTTCGACCGCGGCTACCTGTCGCCTTACTTCGTGACCGATGCGGAGAAGATGGTGGCGGTGCTGGATGAACCGCGGATTCTGCTCTACGAGAAGCGGATCACGAACTTCAAGGAGCTGATCCCGCTGCTGGAAGTCCTCGTCAAGTCGCAGCAGTCGTTGCTCGTGATCGCGGAGGATGTCGAGAAGGATGCACTGGCCACGCTGGTGCTGAACCGTCTCCGGGGAGTCCTCGCCTGCGCAGCAGTCAAATCTCCCGGCTACGGCGATCGCCGGAAGGCGATGATGCAGGACATGGCCATCGTCACCGACGGGCAGTTCATCGCCGAGGATCTCGGCCTGAAGCTCGACACGGTGTCGCTCGAGGAACTGGGTCGCGCCCAGCGGGTCGTCATCGACAAAGACAACACGACGATCATCGGCGGGGCCGGCAAGAAGGAGTTGATCGAGGGACGTTGCGGCGAATTGCGGCGGCAGATCGCGGAAGCCACGTCCGACTACGACCGCGAGAAGCTCGAAGAGCGGCTCGCCAAGCTCTCGGGCGGTGTCGCCGTCATTCACGTCGGCGCAGCGTCCGAAGCCGAAATGAAGAGCCGCAAGGAAGCCATCGAAGATGCCATCAGCGCGACGAAGGCGGCGATCGCCGAGGGGATCGTCCCGGGATGCGGCCTGACGCTCCTGCGAGCGATCGATGCCGTCGAACGGGAGGAATCTTTGCACGACGGCGACTTTCGCACCGGCCTGCGAATCCTCAAGCGGGCGCTCGAGGCACCAACCCGGCAGATCGCCGAGAACTCGTCCGTCGATGGCGGCGTGGTCGTCGGCAAGATGCGGGAGGGGGCCGGCAACTTCGGCCTCGATGCCGCGACCGAGAAATACGTCGACCTGGCTGAAGCAGGGATCATCGACCCCACGAAGGTCGTCCGGCTGGCGCTGGAGAACGCGGTCTCGGTCGCCGGCGTGCTCCTGCTGACGGAGGCCACGATGACCGAAGTGCCCGAAGAAAAGGAATCCAACCGCGGCGAAGCCTATTCCCGCGAGTGAAGGAGCGAACCGATGGACCATATCACGCGCAGTCGACTCGTCGCGCTCGCGTCCCGCGATCAGTTTCCGTCCGTATCGATCTACCTGCCGCTCGAACGGACCGGACCGCAGATCCGACAGAACGCGATCCGGCTCGCGCACCTGGCAGATGACGCGGAGCGGAAGCTGGAGGCAGTCGGAATGCGGCATCCGGAAGCCCGCGATTTCCTCGAACCGGTCCGACGACTGTGCGACGCGCCGGAGCTTCATGGCAGCGGGCCCGACGCCGGACTCGGGTTGCTCTTGTCTCCCGACGGCCTGCAGCAGTGGCGATTTGCGCGGGCGATGCCCGAATCGGTCGATGTCGGCGCGACCTGGTACGTCGCGCCACTCGTTTCCCTGCTGACCAATAAGGAATTCCTGCTCCTCGCGCTGAGCGAGAAGCACGTGCGACTGTACCGACTGAGCCGGTCGACGATCGAACTCGTTCCGCTCCCCGCCGGGACACCGGGGAGCATTGCCGAGGCTCTTCCCGGCACCGAAATCTCCCGAACGTATCAGTACCATACCTCCGCCACGCGCGATCCGACCGGCCGAGAGACGGACATCATCCACGGCCACGGCGATCCCAAAGACGACCGCAAGACGTTGTTGAACGATTACTTCCACGTAGTCGTCCGACACCTGCGGCCGTTCGTGGAACGCGAAGGGCTGCCGGTAGTGCTGGCGGCGGTGGATTACTACCATCCGCTGTTCCGCGCCGCGGCCGACGGGATGCGTCTGTTGGACGCAGTCGTGATCGGCAGTCCCGATGAGTTCAGCGAAACGGAACTCCACCAGCGAGGTCTCCAGGTCGCCGCACCGGAACTCGATGCGGAGCGGACGAAAATGATCGCCCGCTTCGAACAACTTCGTGGGACCGAGCGGGCGGTGGACCGGATCGAGCCGATCGTGGCGGCGGCCCGCCAGGGACGGATCGAGACGCTGCTCGTCGCCGAAGATCTGCGAATGTGGGGCATCTCGGGCGACGACGCGCTCCTCGTCTTGCCGCACGATCGGCAGGATCCCGGGGATGTCGACCTGGTCGACTTCGCCGTCCGCCATACGCTCGTCACGCAGGGCGACGTGCTCGTGCTGCCACCGGACCGTGTCCCAGCCGAGAGCGGAGTAGCCGCGCAACTGCGCTGGTAGATGGCCTTGCCAAAAACCCGTTCCGAGGAACCCACATGACGAACTTCTGCATCATCGAAACGGACGACGGATGGATCGTCATCGATCATCCCGCGAGCATGACCGCGGAAGAAGCGGCGGAGAGGCACGGCGGAGTGCTGATCGACGCCGGCCCGTACGACGACTACGATCAGGCATACGATGCGCTGCTCGCCGCCGAACTGGAGCTTCAAGACGATGACTCCGGAGACGTGCCGGGAACGCGGGTGCTCGAAGATCGCTCGGAACGGCCGGAATGAACCGGGCCTCGATACTCGCTTCCAAGACTCAAAGGATCGACCACTGGCAGGACGGGGGACATCGCCTCGACGAGATGATCAGCAGTGTCGAGCACTCGCTGGGCCATGCGGTCAAGCATTGAGAAGCAGTGGTCGCGCTGCAGGTCCGCACGGAATGAGAGGAAACCGATGCGACTGAATGAGATTCGATCCATTGCAGCGCTGGTCGAACTGCCGGTGTTCGAGGCGAGCGATCCGCAAGCCAACAGGATCACCGACACGGCCCACGCCGATGACGTCGCCGAAGCGGCCGATATGATGCGGGTCCAGGAACTGCTGCATCGGACGGAATATCGGCCGATCGCCGCGGTGCGGGCGCCGGCCGAGGGGCCGGATTGCGTCCGCGTGTATTTCCAACGGTGGGACGACGGACCGTCCGGACAGGAGCCGAAGACATGAAGCGTCCCCAGGAAACCCCGCGCGCCGGCGATTACATGAACCGCCACGTGCGGACCGTGTCGCCGGAGATGCGGCTGGATGCGGTCGTGTCGTTTCTGTTGGAGCACGAGGTCTCCAATGCCCCGGTCGTCGAAGAGCGCGACGGGCGGCGGGTGCTCGTGGGTTTCATCTCCGAGCATGACTGCCTCGAGCACCTGTCGAACGAGCTGTTCTACGGCTCGCCGAGCCAGCCGCAGTCTGCCGCCACCATCATGCGCAAGCACCCGGTCTGCGTGGAGCCGGACACGGAGCTGTTCGCGCTGGCCTCGATCCTCGTGAACCATCGGATGCGGCATCTGCCGGTGGTCGCGGACGGCGAGCTGTTGGGGATCGTCAGTCGGGCGGACATCCTCAAGGCGCTCGACGAGTATTATCGGGAGTACGTGGCGGGACGGGAGCGGGAGCGGCATCCGCCCGACATTCACGAATTGATCCACCACCGATTCATCATGTCCGGCCGGTAGGCGCAGCGCGACCGTCCGCAATCCGAACCGCATTGTCGCTCCGAAAGGCGTGGCGGCAATCGGCGCGAACACCGAGAAACTCACTTGCAGTGTCGTCGGCGGCTGCGTGCGACCTGGCGTCGCCGACTCGATAGGACGAACGTGATCCAATGCAACCAAAGCATGACGACCTCACCCCGTCCCCCGATCTGACCCGCAGGCGCGAGACCGGCCCGGTGCGCATTCGGCGGCCGATCTACCAGGATCTGCTTCCGCCCTGCAATCATGCGTGTCCCGCGGGGGAGAACATCCAGGCGTGGCTGGCGCAGGCGCGAAGCGGCCGGTTTCGCGACGCCTGGGAAACGATCATGCAGGACAACCCGTTCCCGGCGGTGCACGGACGGGTTTGCTACCATCCTTGCGAGACGGACTGCAATCGCAGCCAACTCGATGGCGCCGTCAGCATTCATGCCGTCGAGCGGTTTCTGGGGGACCGGGCGATCGCGGAAGGTTGGCAGCCGACCATTTCGGCGAGTCGTTCCGGCAAACGCGTGCTGGTGGTGGGGGCGGGGCCGAGCGGTCTGTCGGCCGCCTACCACCTGACGCGGTTGGGGCACGAGGTGGAAATCCATGAAGCCGGCCCGCTGCCGGGCGGGATGATGCACTTCGGCATTCCGGCGTATCGGCTGCCTCGGGACATCCTGGAGGCCGAGACGCGGCGCATCGAGAACCTGGGCGTGCGGATCGTACTCAACCACAAAGTCGAGAATCTGCTGGCGGAGAAAGAACAGGGCGGATTCGACGCGGTCTTCGTCGCCATCGGCGCGCACCTCTCGAAGCGAATCGAAATTCCCTCCCGCGATGCCGGCCGCATGCTCGATGCACTCGAGTTCCTGAAGGACGTCGAGTCGGGCGCGGCCCCGAGATTGGGGCGACGAGTGGCGATCTACGGGGGCGGGAACACCGCGATGGATGCGGCCCGCGTCGCGATGCGCCTCGGGCACGAGCCGTTGATCATCTACCGCCGCGACCGCGAGCACATGCCGGCCCATGAGTTCGAGGCCGACGAAGCACTCGAGGAGGGGGTGAAGATCCACTGGCTGCGGACGATCAAGTCGATCGACCGCAACGAACTGACGGTCGAGGAAATGGAGATCGACGCGAACGGGAAGCCGCGAGGGACCGGTCGTTTCGAGACGCTGGAAGCCGACGACCTCATTCTGGCGCTGGGCCAGGAAACCGACTCCACGTTTCTGCGGTCGCTTGCCGGCGTCGAGTTCAAGGACGATGGGACCGTGATCGTTTCGGAGCATATGATGACCGGCCATCCGGGCGTCTTCGCGGGGGGCGATATGGTCCCCGCCGAACGCACGGTGACCACTGCCGTCGGCCACGGCAAGCAGGCCGCGCGGAACATCGACGCCTGGCTGTGCGGCACGACCTACCGGAAACCGGCACGGCCGGAGATCGCCGGCTTCGAGAAGCTGCGACTGTGGTATTTCACCGATGCCGCCCAGCGGCCCCAAAGCCACGCCGATCTGCACCGGCGACGCACCACCTTCGAGGAGGTCGTCGCGGGGTTGTCCGAATCGGATGCGGTCTTCGAGTCGAAGCGGTGCTTCGCGTGCGGCAACTGCTTCGAGTGCGACGGCTGCTATGCGGCTTGTCCCGAAGAGGCGATCATCAAGCTGGGACGGGGCAAGCGATACGAGATCGACTACGATCGGTGCACCGGCTGCGCCATCTGCTACGATCAATGCCCCTCGCATGCCATGGCGATGATCCCGGAACCGACGACCGCGAGCGACCATCCTTGAATGACGACGAATCGCGATCTCGCCTCCCGCGCTCGCCGTTCGTCAGCCAGAGAAGTGCCCAATGAGCAACCCCCGGTTCGCGACCATCGATGGGAACGAAGCCTGTGTCCACGTCGCCTACCGGCTGAACGAGGTCTGTGCGATCTACCCGATCACTCCTTCGTCGCCGATGGCCGAACTGGCGGATGAATGGTCCAGCCAGGGGCGTCGAAATATCTGTGGCGAGGTGCCCGAAGTCGTCGAGATGCAAAGCGAGGGAGGAGCGGCGGGAACGGTGCACGGCGCGCTGCAGGGAGGCGCGCTGACGACGACCTTCACGGCGTCGCAGGGGCTGTTGTTGATGATCCCCAACATGTACAAGATCGCCGGCGAACTGACGCCGTGCGTCTTTCACGTGGCGGCCCGTTCGCTCGCGGCGCAGGCCTTGTCGATCTTCGGCGATCATCAGGACGTGATGGCGACCCGCGGAACCGGTTTCGCGCAGTTGTGCTCCAGCTCGGTGCAGGAAACGCACGACATGGCGTTGATCGCGCAGGCCGCCACCCTCGAATCGCGCGTGCCGTTCCTGCACTTCTTCGACGGCTTTCGCACCTCGCACGAGATCAACAAGCTCGCCCTGTTGAGCGACGACGACCTGCGATTTCTGATCGACGACGAGTTGCTTTGGGCCCATCGTCGCCGGGCGCTCAATCCCGACAACCCCTTCATCCGCGGGACCGCCCAGAACCCCGACGTCTACTTCCAGGCCCGCGAGGCCGTCAACGGCTTCTATGCTCGCACCCCGGACATCGTCCAGAAAGTGATGAACCGCTTCGGCGAACGAACCGGGCGACGCTATCGGCTATTCGACTATTTCGGCGCGCCGGACGCCGAGCGGTTGCTGATCCTGATGGGTTCCGGCGCCTCGACGGTCCGGGAAACGGTCGAGCATCTGGTCGAACGGGGGGAGAAGGTCGGCGTGGTGCAGGTCCGCCTGTTCCGGCCGTTTTCGGGCGCGCGTCTGATGGCGGCGATTCCGCCCACCGTTCGCAGCCTGGCCGTCCTCGATCGAACCAAGGAACCGGGAGCCGGAGGCGAGCCGCTTTACAAGGACGTCGTCACCGCCCTCGCCGAATCGCTGCAAGACGAGCGCGGGGCGTCGGAGAGCAACGTCCGCGTCGCGCCCCGCGTCATCGGCGGCCGATACGGCCTGTCGTCGAAGGAATTCACTCCCGCGATGATCAAGGGCATTCTGGACGAGTTGGCGCGGGCGACTCCCAAGAACCACTTCACCGTCGGCATTCGCGACGACGTCGGTCATTCGAGTCTGGATTACGACCCCGGCTGGTCCATCGAGCCGGACGATATGCACCGCGCGGTCTTCTACGGACTGGGGGCGGACGGGACCGTCGGCGCGAACAAGAATTCGATCTCGATCATCGGAGAGCAGGACGACTCGTTCGCCCAGGGGTACTTCGTCTACGATTCCAAGAAGGCCGGTTCGAGGACGGTCTCGCACTTGCGGTTCGGAAAGCACCCGATTCGGTCGGCCTATCTGGTCGGCCCCGGTGCGGCCGGGTTCGTGGGCTGTCATCAGTTCTCGTTTCTCGAGTCGGTGGACGTCCTCTCGGTTGCCGCGCCGGGGGGAACGTTGCTGCTCAACAGTCCCTTCGGTCCCGACGAGGTCTGGGGGCGATTGCCCCGGGTGGTGCAGGAGCAGATCATCGAGAAGCGACTGGCGCTGTTCGTGATCGACGCCGGGGCGGTGGCCCGACAAGCTGGGCTGGGAACGCGCATCAACACGATCATGCAAACCTGTTTCTTCGCCTTGTGCGACATCCTTCCGCGGGCGGTGGCCCTCGAGCGGATCAAGGAGTCGATTCGCGAAACCTACGGGAAGAAGGGCGAGGTGGTGGTGCGGCAGAACATCGCAGCGGTCGACCAGGCCGTGGGAAATCTGCACGAGGTCGCCGTTCCGCCGCGGCCCGAAGGCGATCGTCCCCTGCGACGGGCTGTTCCCGCGGATGCCCCCGACTTCGTCCAACGCGTGACGGCACCCATGCTGGCCGGGCGCGGCGACGAACTTCCCGTCAGCGCGCTCCCCGTCGACGGCACCTTCCCGAGCGGTACGGCCCGCTGGGAGAAGCGGAGCATCTCCGATTTCGTGCCGCTCTGGGAACCGGACATCTGCATTCAATGCGGCCACTGCGGGTTCGTCTGCCCGCATGGCGTGATCAGTTCCAAGCTGTATCACGAAGACCGGCTGGCGGATGCTCCGGCGGGATTCCGTTCCGCTCCGATCGACGCCCGCGGCTTTCCCGCGACGCGCTACACGCTCGAGATTTCCGTCGATGATTGCACCGGTTGCGGGTTGTGCGTGGAAGTCTGTCCCGCCCAAAGCAAGGAGGAGACCCGCACGAAGGCCATCAACATGGTCGAGAAGCAGGAAGTGTTGGAGGAGTCCCGGCAGCGGCACCGGTTCTTCGAGCAACTGCCGATCACCGAACGCGCTCAGGTCGACTTCTCCACCGTGCGGGGAACGCAGTTTCTCGAAAACCTGTTCGAGTATTCGGGCGCCTGCGCCGGCTGCGGCGAAACGCCTTACATTCAACTCGCCTCGCGACTGTTCGGCGATCGGATGCTGGTCGCGAACGCAACCGGCTGCTCGTCGATCTACGGCGGCAATCTTCCGACCACGCCCTGGTCGGTCAACGTCGAAGGCCGCGGGCCGGCGTGGTCGAACTCGCTCTTCGAAGACAACGCGGAGTTCGGCTTGGGGATGAGGCTGGCCGCCGACCGCCATCTGCGCGCGGCCCGCGCGCTGCTCGAAGAACTGCGGCCCACGTTGAGCGACGACGAACTGGTGGACGGCCTGATCGCGGCTCCGCAGCGAACCGAGTCCGAAATTCGCCGCCAGCGGAGTCGCGTCGCCGAATTGAAGACCCGCCTCGACGGCCTCGCCGATGGTGCCCCCAACTTGGTCCGGCATCTGCTTTCGGTCGCCGACCATCTCGTTCGCCGCAGTGTGTGGATCATCGGTGGAGACGGCTGGGCCTACGACATCGGCTCGGGGGGAGTCGATCACGTGCTCGCCAGCGGACGCGACGTGAATCTGCTCGTTCTCGACACCGAAGTCTACTCGAACACCGGCGGACAGGCTTCCAAAGCCACGCCCCTGGCAGCCGTCGCGAAGTTCGCCACGTCCGGCAAGCAGGCGGAGAAGAAGGATCTGGCGTTGCAGGCGATCGCCTACGGAAGCGTTTACGTCGCACGAGTGGCGATGGGCGCCAATCCGCAGCAGACGCTCGACGCGTTCCGCGAAGCCGAAGCCTGGCCGGGGCCTTCCCTGATTCTCGCCTACAGCCACTGCATCGCGCACGGGATCAACATGCAGCACGGTCTGGATCAACAGAGCCGGGCCGTGCACAGCGGCTACTGGCCGCTGATGCGTTACAATCCCGGCGTGCGGGCCGGCGACCAGAACCCGTTCATCCTAGATTCGATGCGGCCGACGCTTTCTCTTCGAGATTACACCACCCACGAACTGCGCTACCGGCTGCTGGAGTTGACCAATCCAGGCAATGCCGATCGCCTGATGCAGGAGGCCCAGCGCGCGGTCGATCGCCGCTGGAAACTTTACGAAGATCTCGCTTCGCTCGACTGAAAGGATCGCCCGGTGGATCTCCGCACCAATTATCTTGGAATCGAACTCCGGCATCCGGTGGTCGCCTCGGCCTCGCCGCTGTCCGAGACGCTCGACGGCATCCGCCGCCTGGAAGACGCCGGAGCCTCGGCGATCGTGATGTTTTCGCTGTTCGAAGAGCAGATTCGCCACGAGTCCGACGCGATCGCCCACTTGGCCACCGTGGGAACCGACAGCTATGCGGAATCGCTCAGCTATTTTCCCGAAGTCGGCGAGTACCGGATCGGCCCGGAGCGGTATCTCGATCTCATTCGCCGGTCCGTCGAGGCGGCGGACATTCCCATCATCGGCAGCCTCAACGGCGTGACCGCCGCCGGCTGGATCGACTATGCCCGCCAGATCGAGCAGGCCGGGGCGACGGCGCTGGAACTCAACATCTTCCACATTCCCGCCAATCCCCGGACGACGGCGCGAGAGGTCGAAGCGCGATACGTCGAGATCGTACGAACCGTGCGCCACGCGGTGAAGATTCCCCTCGCGGTCAAACTCGGTCCGTACTTCAGCGCGATGGGCGAGATGGCCGATCGACTCGACGCCGCCGGAGCCGACGGCCTCGTGTTGTTCAACCGCTTCTATCAGCCCGATTTCGACCTCGACCGGATGGAGGTCGTGCCGAACCTGGAACTGAGCACGCCGAGCGAAATTCGCCTCCCGCTGCTGTGGATCGCAGTTCTCCACGGACGAATTCGCGCCTCGTTGGCCGCCACGACGGGCGTCGAATCGGCAACCGAAGTCGTCAAGTACCTGTTGGCGGGGGCCGACGTCGCGATGACCACCTCGGCATTGATGCGGCACGGCCCGGAACATCTCGGCACGCTTGTCGATGGGCTGCGCGACTGGATGACTCGCCGGGAATACGAGTCGGTGCGGCAGATGCAAGGGGCGATGAGCCAGCAGCACGTCGCCGACCCCTCGGCGTTCGAGCGGGCCAACTACATTCGCATGCTGCAGAGCTACCGGAACCCCTTCACGGATCGCCATCGCTAAGCCGGCGCGTTGATCGACATTCGCGAATTCCAGGCGACGGTGCTGGCGCATCGGGGACACGACGTGAGGCGGATCATCCCGGTCGGGTGATTCCTTTCGAGTCGATCCCGAACCCCGGCCCCTCCGCGGGATGCAGGATTCCGTTCTCCAGCCGCACCGCCGCGGCGAACGGATCGTCGAGCAGATCGAGGTGCCCGTCGAGATCGGCGTAGGCGACGTTCGGCCGCGCGAGGGCGAAATGCAGCCCGGCGGCGATCGCCAGAGCCGATTCGTCCATGCAGCCGACCATCGTCCGAATTCCGCCGGCTTCCGCGACCGCGTCGATTTTCGCCGCTTCGGCGATTCCGCCGACCTTCATCAGCTTGATGTTGAGCAAATCGGCCCACTCTCCCGTGGCGATTCGCCACGCGTCGCGCAGCGTCATCAGCGATTCGTCCGCCATCACGGGAACGTGACTGTTCCGCTTCACCTCGCCGAGCAGCGCCGGATCGTCGCGCGTCGTCGGTTGCTCGATGTGTTCCACTCGCAGGGACTCCGTCCGCCGTAGGAAGTCGACCGTCTGGGAAACGGTGAAGCCCTGATTGGCGTCGAACCGCAACTCGATGCCCGGACCGACGGCTTCGCGAACCTTGCGGATGCGGTCCACGTCGCCATCGACGTCGGCGCCTCCCTTCAATTTCAAGGCGACGAAGCCGCGCGCCACGAGTTCCTTCGCCCGCTCGACCGTCTTGCGCTCGGGAAGGATGCCGATCGTCACGCTGGTTGCGATCGACGAGCGAAATCCGCCCAGCAGTTTCCACACCGGCAGACCGGCCTGTTTTCCCAGTAGATCGTGAAGCGCCATGTCGACCGCCGCGCGAGCCGCCGGCTGTGCGGCGAGCGGCTTCGCTAATGTTTGCAGGCATTGCTCCGATCGGAACGGGTCGGTCCCGCGCAGCACCGGTTCGACGACGTCGCGAAATATCGACAGCGTGCGCTCCGCAGTTTCGCCCGTGACCGCTTCGTCCGGCGCGGCACATCCCAGTCCCCGCAATCCCGAATCGGTCTCCAACACCAGGAGCACGTTGTCGGCCGACTCGACCGTTTCGTAGGCGATCGTATATGGTTCGGCCAGTCGCAATGGAAGCAGCCGGCTTTCGACGCGAACGATCTTCATGGCGCGGCCTTCACCGTCGTGCAGAACTCCGGCCGTCCCGTCAGAACCGAGACGAGTTCGCCGCCGCCGTCGCGGAGCACGTCGAACGTCGGCAGCCCGGTCGCGGTCGCGATCCTCTTGCAGGCGGCGGGAATCTCAGCCGGCGCCAAGCCTTCGTGATTGATCGTGACGGCGACGACCGGCTTCTCGCCGATCAGTTCGATCGCGGCGATCTGCCGTTCGATCGGGTGCAGCGGATACCCGGGAAAGCCGTCGTACTCCTTCCGCGCGGGAGCGTGTTGCAGCACGATCACGTCGGGACGGCCTGCGGCGAGAATCTCGAATCCACCGGGGAACGCCGGGTTCATCAGGCTGCCCTGCCCTTCGATCACGATCACGTCGGGGCGTTGCTCGTGCCAGGCGGACCAGACGGCGTGCTCGATCTCGCCGGCGACGAAATCGTTGATGAGCGAATCGAGAACGATGCCGTACCGCGCCCCCTGCAACCAGGCCGTCTGTCCGGTGCCGATCAACTCCGCCGACCGCCCGGCGGCGCGAAGCGCGTCGACCAGCAGCCAGGCAGTGGTCCGCTTGCCGATGGCCGAATCGGTCCCCAGCAGCGCGACCTTGAAGGAATCGACCCTCTCGATGCGGCCATCGAAGAAGTGCAGCGACTCGCGCGGCGGGGGCTTGCGGATGTCGCGAATGCGCACGCCATGCGCGCGGGCGGCGGCGGCGAGTTCGTCGTCCTCGGAAAGGAAATCGTGCAGGCCGCAATCGACATGCAGACCGGCCTCGATCGCCCGCCGCACGTCGCCACGGGCGCGCTGCGAGAGCCGTCCACCATCCGGCGCGAGACCGACGACGAAATGCGTCGCGGGGAGGTTGCTCGCCGCGGCTTCCGCGATCGCCGCCGCGAGATCGGGCACGACCGGAATGCCGCCGGCCCGGCCATCGAGCAGTTCGGCCGCATCATTGCCGGCGCACGTCGAGTCGATGACGGAAAGGATCCGGTAACGCTCGCAACGGCGGACGAGACCGTGCGCGGTCTTCCCGTTCGTGGTGCGGAACGCTCCCTCGCAGTAAACGATCGCGTCGCCTTCGGGCCAGTTCATGGAGAATCGTCGGGGCTTTCTTTCTGGATGTGCAGATGAAGCATTCAGGAGTTCCAAGTTCCATGATTCTACTTGCGAGGACCGTCATTCCCGCGAAGGCGGGAATCCAGCCCGTCCTCGGATCCGCTGGATGCCCGCCCCCGCCTGCGCGAGGACAGGCACTTCGCGGGCATGACGCGCGGCGGGGCCGTTGCGAACCGGCAACACGGGAAACTTGGAACTACTGGCATTCGGAATGTCGGACGTCGCAGCGTCGGCGGAAACGCCGTTCGCGCTGCATCACTTGCCCGGACGGAGGATCTTGTCGAACAGCGGATACGTCACCTTCCCATGAAAGATGTGTCCTCCCTCGAAGCGGTCCACGTAGAGATTGTCAGCCGCGCCGGCGGCGCGGTAGGCGCGATCGATGCGCTGCATCGCCTCGTTCGCCCAGTTCGGGTCGATCAGCCCGTCGCGGCTGCCGATCTCCCACACGCAGGGACGCGGGGCGATCAGCGAGCCGATCTCCGGCACGTCGCCGTACTGCAACAGGCCCGGAATGACCTGCGCCCCGCAACTGTATCGCAACTGAATGCGTTCCTGCATCACGTTCGCGGCCCCGCTGATCGCCGCCACGCGAATCCGCGGCTCGAGTGCCGTGGTCAGCATCGTCATGCGGCCGCCATAGGACAGGCCCAAACACCCCAGTCGCTCCGCGTCGACCCGCGCATCCTGCGCGAGCATCTCGACGCACCACAGGCAATCGCGAAGATTCTCGGCGATCAACAACTTGCCGAGAAGCTGCATCCGCACGAAGGTGACGGCGCAGCGATCAGACCCCGCAGGGTATCCCTCGCGCGGTTCGCGCGGATGGAAGGGGGTCATGCAGGGGGCCACGACGATGTAGCCCCGCCGGGCGAGGTCGCGACCGTAGTCGTAGTGGTTCGGCGGGGCTTCTTCGAGCTTGCCTTCGGCTTCCCGCAACCCGACGACGGGAAACACGCCGGAATGACCGTGAATGGCGACCGCCCCGGGACACGGCTTCTCGGGCAACGGGTTGGGAAGCAGGCGATACAGCGGAAGGTCGGAATGTCCCTCGGCTTTCAACACGAGGCGCTCGCGGACGAAGTCGTCGAACTCCTGCCGATGCTCGACGATGGTCTCCCACTCTTCCGGCGGCCGATGCGGTCCCAGCAACGACTTCAATTGCGAGCCGAACTTCTTTTGCCACTCCGCGAGATCGTCCGGCGTGCTGCCGTCGAAGCGCATCGCCAGCGGGGCGGCTTTCGCGTCCGCGCGAATCCGTTCGCTCGTCGTGGGAGCGCTCTTGAAATGCCCCTCGGCATCTTGCGCCTGGGTCATTTCAGGGGCAACAACGATCGCAAGCCAGACAATGGCCGACCATTTCAGTTGCGGCGTGGTGAGTCGAAGTCGCATGCAGTGATCTCTCGACGAGGAAGTTCGCCCGATGGCAAGCAGGAAACGAAGAAGCGATCCGCCGAAGTTCCCAGCGTCGGCTGGAATACGCAAGCATCGCGAGGTCGGTTGCGGACGTTCGCAGGCGGTGATGCGAGCCGACGCCGCTGGCCCGCATCACCTCGGATGGCGATCGACCGGTCACTTCCCGCCAACGGAATAGCGGTAGACCCATTGTCCGGGAATCACGAACAGATTGCGTGCGACGTCGAAGTAGGCCAAGGCCGCGTCTCGATTGGTCGGCGGCCGCGGACCCTTCGGTTCGAGTTTCGTCCATTCCGTCGAATCCGGGTCGTACTTCCACAACGAACCGGTCCAGAACGGATCCCACA
>JBBDNU010000157.1:0-3000 GCA_040877365.1 Planctomycetales bacterium | reverse complement strand
TGCCTCCTGCCTCCTGCCTCCTGCCGACCGCCGACTGCCGACTGCCGACCGCCGACTGCCGACTGCCGTCCGACCCGTTCCGGCGCTTGCCTCCGCCGGGCGGGATGGGGAAAATGTTCGCCGGCCTCGCGCGGCGCGGCAATCAGCGCCCGACAGCGGGCGAACGGGTCCAGGCCTGGCTGGTTCGTCGATTGACTGTTCACCCGACATGGAAACGAAAGGTGCAGCGATGAAGCGCTCGACTTGGATGCTGATCGCCGCCGCGGGCGGTTTGATGCTTCAGACGGTCCCCTCCGCGAAGGCCCAGGACTGGCCGCAATGGCGCGGCGCCAACCGCGACGCGAAGGCTACGGGTTTCGTCGCCCCCAAGGAATGGCCGAAGGAGCTGACGAAGAAGTGGCAGGTCGTCGTCGGGGACGGCGTCGCCACGCCGGCCCTGGTGGGGGACAAGCTCTACGTGTTCGCCCGGCAAGGCAGCGATGAGATCATCCGCTGTCTCGCCGTCGCCGACGGCAAGGAGCTGTGGAAAGACGGGTACGCGGCCCGGGCGGTGCGCGGCGCGGCGGGGAGCTTCCCCGGGCCCCGCAGCTCTCCGACGGTCGCCGCGGGGAAGGTCGTCACGATCGGCGTCGAAGGGACGCTGTCCTGCCTCGACGCGGACGACGGAAAGCTCCTGTGGCGGAAGACATCGACCGGCGGAGTGCCGCGGTTCGCCACGTCCAGCTCCCCGATCGTCGTGAAGGGACTGGGCATCGCCCAGGTCGGAGGAGAACAGGGGGGCGCCATCGCGGCGTATGACCTGGCGACCGGCGCCGAGAAGTGGAAGTGGACCGGCGACGGCGCCGCTTACGCCTCGCCCGTCGTGACGAACATCAATGGCGCGCAGGTCGTCATCGCGGAGACCGCCCGCAACATCGTCGCCCTCGACGCGGCCGACGGCAAACTCCTCTGGCAGACCCCCTACGCCGTCTCCGGCCGCGGATACAATGCCAGCGACCCCGTCATCGCCGGAGACACGCTGGTCTACAGCGGGTCCGGCCGGGGCACGAAGGCGGTCCAGATCGAGAAGGCGGGAGACAAGCTGACGGCGAAGGAGCTCTGGAGCAGCGGCGGGAACTCGGTGCAGTTCAACACGCCGATCGTCAAGGACGGCCTGGTGTTCGGGCTCTCGGCGAACGACACCGTGTTCTGCATCAAAGTCGAGGACGGCCAGACCGCCTGGACGGCGCCCCTCGTGGGTCGCGGCGGGCGGCTCCGCGGCTACGGCTCGATCGTCGACGCCGGCCCGGTCCTCGTCGCCTTGAACCCCAGCGGCACGCTGGTGGTGTTCGAGCCGAGCGGCCAGGAGTTCAAGAAACTCGCCAGCTACAAGGTCTCGGACGAGGAGACGTTCGCCTACCCGGTCCTCTCGGGCAACCGCGTGATCATCAAGGACCAGAACACGGTGACGCTGTTCACGGTCGAGTGAGGTCAAATCCGCATTGAGGCCGATCCCGAAGAACGGTACAACACGCCGCCCTCTTCCGGACCGGAGACCTCTCTCATGCGGCCGAAATCCGATTCCGCGGCGGCGAATGCCGATTCGTCCGCCTCGCGCCGTGTCGCCGACGGGTTGCCCGTCACCCATGGCCGGCTGCTCGACTTCCCGGAAAACCCGATTCGCTGCATGCAGCGGCTGCACCGCGCGCACGGGGACATCGCGGCCCTCGAAGAGGAGGGGCAGCGGCTCGTGTTCGTCTTCTCCCCCGAGTACAACCAGCAGGTGCTCTCCGACGGGCAGACGTTCCACTCCCGGTTCTTCGCCGTCCGCGGGCCCCGGCACTCCGCCCAGCGGCGCGTGACGAGCGGCCTGCTGAGCATGAACGGCGAAACGCACAAGGAGCACCGCCGGATGGTGATGGGACCGTTCCAGAAGCGGTCCATCGCCCACTACCACGGGCCGATCTGCCAGCTCACCCGCGACATGCTCGCCGACTGGCAGCCGGGCGAGGTCCGCGACATGCACGCCGAGATGACGCACTACATGCTCCGCGTCACCTCGGCCATCCTGTTCGGGCTCGACGTGCCGGAGTTCGCCCTGCAACTCGGCAAGATGATCGACCACTGGGTCGAGCTGAACCACGAGACCGGGATGGGGGCCTTCGTCTCCGATCCGCGGCTGCTCGACAACTACGACCGCCTGCTGGCGATGGGGGAGCGGCTCGAACAGGACTTGCAGCAGCTCGTCGCCCTCCGCCGCGCCGGCGACCGGAACGGGACCGACGTCCTCTCGCTCCTGCTCCGCGCCCACGGCGAGGAAGGCCGGATCGACGACACGGAGCTGATCGGCCACGTCGCACTGCTGTTCGCCGCCGCCCACCTCACGACCGCGCACTCGCTGACGTGGACGCTGTTCCTGCTGGCTCAACATCCGAGCGTGATGCGCGCGCTGCACGAAGAATTGCAGACCGCCGTCGCCGGCGACGCCCCCACGCCCGATGAGGTCGAGGGATTGCCACTTTTGGAGCGGGTCGTCAAGGAGAGCATGCGCGTGCTCCCGGCGTCGTCCTATTCGCAGCGGATCGCGGCCGTGCCGACGCGGCTTGGGCCGTTCGACCTGCCGGCCGGCTGTCCGGTCGTGTTCAGCCAGTTCATCTCGCACCACCGCGCGGACCGGTACGAGGACCCGGAGGCGTTCCGCCCGGAGCGGTGGCTGACGGTCCGCCCGACCGCCTATGAATACCTTCCGTTCGGCGCGGGGCCGCGGATGTGCATCGGCGGCCCGCTCGCCATGAAGATCATCAAGGCGACGCTGCCGATGGTCCTCAAACGGTTCCGGCTGACGATGGTCCCCGACTCGGTAGTCGATGGCCGCGTGATCTCGACGATGCTCGGCCCGAGGACCTCGGTGCCGATGCAGCTCGCCCCGCCGGACGGCCGCTTCGAAAGCGTGCCGGTGCGCGGGAACATCCACGAGCTGGTCGATCTCCGCGGGATGCCGCGGGGCCGCCGGGCGGCGGC
>JBBDNU010000156.1:0-16724 GCA_040877365.1 Planctomycetales bacterium | reverse complement strand
CCTGCCGGAGAGGTGCCAGAGTGGCCGAATGGGCCGGTCTCGAAAACCGGTGTGCCCTTCGGGGCACCGGGGGTTCGAATCCCTCCCTCTCCGCTTCGATTTCCAACCCGATGGGCGCGCCACTCCCCGCGCCGCCGTGACACGTGAGTTAGGTGTTTACGCTTCGCCGCGCAGGGCTGCCAGCGTGCGTTGGATGTCTTGCGGCAGCGGGGCCTCGAAGGAGAGCCGCTGGCCGGAGTGGGGGTGATCGAACTCCAGCCGGAAGGCGTGCAGCGCCTGGCGGGCGATCAACACGACTTCGTCGTCGCCGGTCGCCGGATCTTCTCCTCGCGCCCGCCGCACCTCGGCGAGACGCAGATCGCGGCCGCCGCCGTAGAGGCGATCGGCGACGATCGGATGCCGGAGGTGCTCCATGTGCAGGCGGAGCTGGTGCGTGCGGCCGGACTCGGGCCTCAGCCTCATCCACGTATGCTTCGCGAACCGTTCAAGCACCTCGTAGAACGTGCGGGCGTGGCGGGCGTTTCCTTCGGCGGGACAGACGAGCATCCGCTCGCGGCGCTTGGGATGCACCCGGACGTAGGTGTCGATCGTATCGCTGTCCCGCTCGACGGTCCCCTTGACGATCGCCCGGTATTCCTTGCGCACTTCCCGCCGCGCGAACTGGGCGCTCAATCGGTGATGAACCTGATTGTCCTTCGCCACGACGAGGACGCCGCTCGTGTCCCTGTCGAGGCGATGCACGATGCCGGGCCGCAGACTGCCCGCCGCGTCGCTCAACCGATCGAAGTGAAATTGCAGCGCCCCCGCCAGCGTGCCGCGGTAGTTCCCCTTGCCGGGGTGGACGATCATGTTCGCCGGTTTGTTGATGACGACAAGCGCGTCGTCCTCGTAGAGCACGTCGAGCGGGATGTCCTCCGGGACGAGGCTGCTGTCGGGCAGTTCCGGCAGGCGGACCGAGAGGCGATCGTTGACCCGCAGCCGTCGGGACGTCTTCACCGCCAGCCCGTTGACCAGCACGCCCCCCTGCTCGATCGCCTTCTGGAACAAGGCCCGGCTGAAATTGGGGAACAGCCGCGTGAGGTAATGGTCGATCCGCCAGCCGTGGGCCCGCGCCTCGACGGTCAGCTCGACCGTTTCGCGAGACGGATCGGGAGCGGTCATGGGGTGTCGGCGGGGTCGCCGTCCGGCGGCTGCGGGTGCGGCTCCGCCGCGCCGTTCTCGGGCGGGAGCGTCAGCCGCGGAGCCGGCGCGTCGTCGGCGATCGGCAGCGGCGGGGGAGGCGGCCCGTCCGAGGGACCCGATACGGGCCGCGCCGGTGAACTCGGCGACTCCGGCAGGCCGGGACCGTCCGGCGCTTCGGCGTCTCCCGGCGGACGCGACAGGTCGAACCGCCGGCTGGAGCCGAGGTCGCTCGGCAGGTCGCGGTCTCTCGGTTTCGGGTCCTGCCGGTGGAACCAGGCGTAGAACTCCGCCGCCTCGGGAGACTCGAGCGCGGCGATGCGGTCCCGGGCGGGGCGGGCATAGATCGATCCTTCGCCGAATTCGTCGACCAGTTCCTGGTAGGCGGCGATTGCCGGCGCGACGTTGCCGTCCGACGTCGCTTCGAGCACCGTCGCCAATCCGAACATGGCCCGCTGGCGAATCAGGCCGGCGACCGCCTTGTCGGCCAGCAGTTGCCGGAACCCCTGTTCGGATTTCTTGAAGGACGAGCGCGAGACGTCGCGGCTCGAGAAGGCGGCTTGCATGCCGTCCTGCAAGTGCAGTTCCGCCTCGCGGAGGCGGGCCCAGCGGGCGACTTCGGAGCCGGAGAAGTCTTCAGCGACCTCGGCATACTGTTCCGCGGACCCGGCCGCCGTCAGTCGGGCCCAGCCGGCCTCGGTCCCCTGCTCGACGTTCCGACGCCACGCCCAGATCCCCACCGCGAGCAGGATCACGGCACAGATGACGACGATGATGCGCGTCGCGTGCTGCTCGAGGAACCTCCGCGCCTCGGCGCTCCACCGCTGCAACTCGTGTCCGTGCAGTTCCCGGCGATGCTCGCTTTTCATGAACGTGTCCGCAGCAGGCAGGCGTGGGGGGACGATCTCCGCAGACTCGGCGAAGCATCACCGGCCGCGAGTATAGGGGCCGCCGCGGGAAACGGTCAAGCCGCGCCCCGGTCGGTGGGACACCAGGTCTCGTTGCGGGTACAATCGCCGGAGCGATGGTTGCCGCGCGACGGCAGTGGCCGCGGCATGGCCTGCATTGGAACCGCAGAGGAAGACGCATGACTCGCGCGCCCGCCCGTTTCGGACTTCGACACCCCCTGTTTCCGTTCCTCGTGATTCTGCCGCTGATCGCCTGCCCCGAGCCGGCCGCGGCCGATGTCGCCTTGACACAGGCCCCGGCCGTGCAGCGGGCGGGCGACAAGGCGCTCGTCACGTTCGCGGTTTCGGAGGCGACGGATGTCGAAGTCGCGATCGTCGATGCGCAGGGGAAAGTGGTCCGCCACTTGGCGGCGGGCGTCATCGGCCGGGAGTCCGCGCCCCCCGCCCCGCTCGCGCCGGGGCTGTCGCAGAAGCTCGCATGGGACGGCACGGACGACGCGGGGCGACCGGCGGCCAGCGGACCATTTTCTTTCCGCGTGCGGGCCGGTTACTCCGCCAAGCTCGCCAAGGTCATCGGCGATCCGGGGAGCCTCTCCGGCAAGATCTTCGGCATGGCGACCGACGAGCAGGGAAATCTATACGTTGCCACCGGCGCCGTGTACTCCGGCGAGAAGTCCATCTTCACGATCCGCGTGTTCGACGGCGACGGAAAGTACTTGCGGACGATCCTCCCCATGCCCGCGAACCTTTCCGCCGAAGACGCCGCCGAGTACGGCGCGACCTCCGCCGCCGACGGCCATCTTCAGCCGCGGAACCACGACGCCCTGATGCCCGACCTGCAAGGGGGCGGCGTGAGCGCGTTCCTCGGCAATCAGGTCCGCGACGGGCAGCTCTGGCTCGTCAACACGCAGGGACGCATCGCCCGCATCCGCGTCAGCGACGGCAAGCCGCTGGTGTGGAAATCCGGCGCGAAGGCCGTGCAGTCCTCCGGCGGGCCGATGTGCTGGGCCGTCGCCCCCGACGGCAAATCGCTGTTCCTCGCCGGCTGGTGGAACTGGCGCACGAAGGACGGCCCCCGCGGCGACGGCGTGATCCGCAAAATCGACCCCGCCACGGGCAACGAGAGCGAGTTCGCGAAGGTCGACGTCCCCGCCGACAGCTTCTGGCTCAAGGAGCCGAACGGCTGGTATCTCTTCACCAACTGGGGGCGAAAGAACGGACTGGCCGCGCTCCACGGGCTGGTGGTCGATAAGGGAAACCGCGTCTATGTCTGCGACCGCGTCAACCAGCGGATCGCCGTGTACGACGCCTCGGGAAAACTTGCCGGCTCGACGCCGATCGAATGGCCCGACCA
Source organism: Planctomycetales bacterium (assembly GCA_040877365.1). Classification (GTDB taxonomy): domain Bacteria; phylum Planctomycetota; class Planctomycetia; order Planctomycetales; family Planctomycetaceae; genus JBBDNT01. The sequence continues at coordinate 13,283 of JBBDNU010000156.1, read as the reverse complement.
GATCGCCCTCGGCCCGGACGGCAGGACGATCTACGTCGCCACCCGGAAGATCGTGGACGGCTATCAGGCGGTGAACGACTTCGCGGTCGTGAAGCTGTCCGCCGCGATCGACGGCAACGAACTGGCCCGCCTCGAACTCCGCGGGAAGAACGCCCCGCTGATGGCGCTGGGGACGAAAGACGGCGCGCCGACCGTCTGGCTCACGAACGTCGGCCGCGACGGCGAGCGCGTCGTCCGCATCGAAGACCGGGGAAACGAACTCGTCGAAGCCGGCGAGCTGGCGATCGACCGCGGGCCGGGGAACATCGTCAAGGTCTGGGTCGATCCCGAGTCGGACGACGTGTACGCGAACGACGGCTGGTCGGGATTGTCGAAATGGAATGGCGAGACGGGCCAAGGCGAGAAGCTGCCGATCACCGCGATCGACCTGGCGATCGGTCCCGACCGCAACATCTATCTCACCGGGCAAAAAGGGTGGAAGGAGCCGATCTACCGCTGCTCGCTCGATCTCGCCCCCGTCCCCTTCCCCGACACGAAACAGCCGCTCACCGAGAAGGAAATCTACGGCCGCTACGGCATCGGTTGGAGCAACAAGGGACTGACGGTCGCGCCGGACGGCCGCATCCTCGTCCGCCACATGCACGATTGGAACAAGTACCACGTGATCGTCTTCGACGCCGACGGGAAGCTGCGGAAGCACGACCGCGTCGAGGGGGGACTGATCGGTCCGCTCGACAGCAGCACCGGCGGCGTGCGCGTCGATCGGGCGGGGAACGTCTACGTCAGCATGGAAGGCCATTCCGACGGGATGGCGAAGGCCGAGCGCCACGAGAGCTGCGTCGTCAAAGTGCGCCCCGATGGGGGTGGACTGACCGACGGCAAGCCCGAGGGCAAGGCCGGCCTGGCGTTCGGCAACCGCTTCTTCGAAGGGGCGGTGACCGCGTACCCGCACCTCGCGCCGCGTCAGGAAGGCGGCGGCTGCGTGTGCAAGGAGGCCCGGTTCGACATCGACGAGTTCGGCCGCGTCTACGTCCCGAACACGCTCGACTTCTCGATTCGGGTCTACGACAACGCCGGGAACCTCGTCACGCGGTTCGGCCATTACGGCAACGCCGACTCCGCCGGGCCGGAGAGCGCGGTTCCCCAGCCGGCGATCCCACTCGGCTGGCCGATGACGGTCGGGGTGAACCGCGCGGGGCGGGTGTACGTGGGAGACGTAGCGAACAACCGCATCGTCCGCATCGACCCGCACTACGCGCTCGAACGGACGGTGGCGGTGAAGTGATTTCCGGCCGGACTTTGCCCGGTCACACTTTTCGCCTAGAATGCAGGAACATTGATGCGACGGCGCGCGCCGGTCGCGCCGATGCTCGGAACCGGCGACACTTCATGACTTCGAATGACATTCACCGCGGGAATCCCTCTATGCCAGATGGACGCAACTTCAATCGCCGCTGTTTCTTGCACGCATCGCTCGGCAGCGCCGCCGCCGCATGGGCGCTGGGAAGCCGCGGGCCGTGGGGCGGCCCGCTACTGGCGGCCGAGTCGTCGTCCGGGCTGACGGACGCCCGCTTCCGCGAGTTGCACGGGCAACTGGCTCCGGAACAGGGGGAGCCGCTTCAGTCGATCCCCTGGAAGGTCGCCACCAACGAGGCCCGCAAGCTCGCCGCCGACCGCAAGCAGCCATTGTTCATGCTGTCGCGGAGCGGTCATCCGCTCGGCTGCACCTGAAACAACGGCGTGATCGACCGTGAGTCGATCTTCAGCAATTCCGAAGTGGTCTCCCTGCTCAGCGAGAAAGTCGTCCCCCTCGCGGTGGACCAGCACATCGAGCGCCGCCGCCGCGATGAGGAGGGAGAGTTCTTCCGCAAAGTGCTCGCACAGGCCGGACGCCGGCCGGACGGCGAGGCGCAGGGGCTGTACCTGTTCACCGCCGATGGAACGCTGCTCGGGTTCTCGAACTCGCTGAGCGCCGGCACGGCGAAGCGGCTGCTGCGCTCCGCCCTCGAGAAGTACGATCCGAACGCGGAGATTCCGCCGATCGAGGAGCACCCCAGGAAGGACACGCGCTGGTCCTTCGATCCTCCCGAGGGGGTGACGGTCGTCGACGTGACCTCCAAAGTCATCGGCGGCTTCCGGCTGAGCGGCCGCCGCGGGGGAACGCAGTCCATCACGGCCGAGGCGCTCGGCCGAGACCGGCTGTGGATCACCCAAGAGGAGACGGAGGCGCTGGCCCAAGGGAAGATTCCGCGAAGCGTGCAGACCCGCATCGCGCGGTTTCACCTCGTGGACAACACCCGCGGGGAGCCGCTGTTCTGGGGCGCCGGCGACGTCCGTGAACTCGAGATGCAATTCTCAGGCCAGGAACTCACCGGCCGCGTGCATCTCGAAACCACCCGCAAGGACCGGGGATACACTGCCGAATTGCGCGGCGTGGTGAAAGCCGAGGGCGACAAGCTGGGGATCTTCGACCTCGTCGCGCTGGGCGATTTCTGGGGCCGCGGCACCGTCACGGACCGCGGTTCGACGACCGACAAGTATCCGCTGGGCGTGTCGTTCCGCGTTTCGGAGCTGAAGTGCGAGGCCTCCCGCGTCGCGCCCGGCGGCTGCCGCGGGAGCCTCAGCGGATATCTTCGCGGTTAGCGCAGCAGCCATTTCCGCGGCGCGGTCGGCTCTTCCTCCGGCGCCGGGGGCCGCGACGGGCACTGGCACAGCGGGGCGAGCATGTCGTCCACGCTGTCGGTGAGAATGATCCGCGAGAAGTCGGCCTGGGCGATCGTCCGCTCGGCGATCATCGTCTGTTCGAGGAAGTCGAACAGCGGTCGCCAATAGTCCCGTCCCATGAAGATCACCGGGAAATCGACGACCTTCCCGGTCTGAATGAGGGTCGCCGCCTCGAAGGCTTCGTCCAACGTGCCGAACCCGCCGGGCATGATGACGAACGCCTGCGAGTACTTGACGAGCATCACCTTGCGGACGAAGAAGTAACGGAAGGTGACGACCTTGTCGAGGTATGGATTCGGCCGCTGCTCCGCCGGCAGGACGATGTTGCAGCCGATCGACCGGCCGCCGGCGTCCTTCGCGCCGCGGTTAGCGGCCTCCATGATTCCCGGTCCGCCGCCGGTGAGCACGGTGAACCCTTGCCGGGCGAGGGCCGCGCCTACGTCGCGGGCCAAGCGGTAGTAGCGGTGGCTTTCGCCGAAGCGGGCGGAGCCGAACACCGTCACGCAGGGGCCCACGAAGTGCAGCGCCCGGAACCCGCGAAGGAACTCCCCCATGATCCGCACCAGGCGGAAGAACTCGGCCGTCCGCGACCGCGGCCCTTCGAGCAGGTAGCGGTCCTCGTGCTCTCCCCCGCCGTGCCCCGGCGTCACGCGGTCGGGGGACTCGTCTTCGATCCGCTGCGGCGGATCCGCCGTGGTCCCCGCGTCCAACCCCGGATTTGCGCGCTCGATCATCTCGCCACCTCGCTTGCGGTTTCGCGGCGGGTGTCGCGGGCTGACCCGGCGCGTCGGAACCAATATAATGAGTTTTCGCCAACACATTCCCCAGAGAATCAGCCCACCGCATGTCCCGCACGGTCGAAATCGACGGAGTCACCCTGCACCTCGGCCGCCCGGACCCCTCGCGGGGGGCCTGGATCGGCCAGGGAGAAATCCTCAAGCAGGTGCTCGCCTGCTGGATCGTCGTGGACGACCAGGACCTGCCCCTCACGCCGCGGCTGACCGGCACGCCGGGCATCGGCAAGACGACGCTGGCGATGGCCGCCGCCCGCGCCCGCGAGCAGGAGCTTTACGTCTATCAGTGCACCGCCGACACGCGCCCCGAGGACCTGCTGGTCACGCCGGTGCTCGGCGAGAGCGGGAGGATCCTCTATCACGCCTCGCCAATGGTGACGGCGATGCTCCGCGGCGGCGTGTGCGTGCTCGACGAGGGAAACCGCATGAACGAGAAGTCGTGGGCGAGCCTCGCCCCGCTCCTGGATCATCGCCGCTACGTCGAGTCGATCGTGGCCGGGGTGACGATCCCCGCGCACCGTGACTTCCGCTGCGCCGTGACGATGAACGAGGACGAATCGACATTCGAGATCCCCGATTACATCCTCAGCCGCTTGCAGCCCACGCTGCCGCTCGGCCACCCGAGCCGCGCGGACGAGCTGGCGATCCTGCGGTATCACCTGCCGTTCGCCGACGAGGAGATGCTGAGCCTCACCGTCGAGTTCCTGCAGGAGTCGCACGAGCTGAAGCTCGACTTCTCGACGCGGGACGGGATGAATGTGCTGCGGTACGCGCTGAAGCGGATCGCCCAGGATCCGCAGCATCCGCTCGCCCGCGACGCGGCCTGGCAGGAGTCGCTGCGGAACTGCCTGGGGGACGAGGCGCTCGACCTGCAATCGCTGGCCGAGCGGAAGTCGCGCACGCTGGGCGGCGAAGCGGTCCCCACGGGCCTGGCCGACTTCTTCTTCTCGCCGGGCGACCCGCTGCACCCGGATGATTACGATGAGGACGACGAAGACGATGACGAATCTTGACGGTTTCGACGGGAGACCTGCACCATGCCCGATTCGGGACGATCTGGTAGTTCCTCCCGCGAACGTCTGGTGTATCATTACACGGATGAAGACGGTTACAAGGCGATCGCGAGCCAGCCGGTCTGGAAGTTCAAGGCGAGCCGGCCCGAACGGATAGATAACCCGTTCGGTGCCTACTTCACGACCGAACCACCCGACGCGAAGAACCTTGCCGAAAAGATCGGCGTGTCCTGGCAAAAGACTCGGTTCTATTTCGCATTCGCGGACTACGGCGACTTGCGGCCCGTCGGCACAAGCCGCCCGGCTCGGTATCAGAGAAAGTTCTATTCGCCAATCGATTACGAAGTCGAGTTGCACCGGCAGCGAGGCTCGGGAGAGAATCCATCATGGACATGAGCGGAATCGACTTTGCATTTTCCGTGCCCGAGGGGCAGTCGGCATCGGCGACGGTGCTGGAGGCCTGTCGCCGGATTTGGCCGCGGTGCGTCGTTCGGCACGCGGAGGAGGACGTCGATCGACCGATCGATGACGTGGCGCTTTGGGAAAATGACGTGCGTGTGGGGGAATTCTTCGTGTATCGCAGCGCGGCCGATGCGGAAAACTGGCATCGGAACGGTTCGACGCTGGGGAACGCGGCGGGAATGATCCATGTGATGATCGATCTGAACTCCGTGGAAAACGATGCACTGCCCTGCATCATCGAGGTCCACGACCCGGAAGACGAGCGAATTCACGAGATTCTCAACGAAATCGAGACCGGGTTCGCGGCCCCGGCGTCGAATTGACCTTGAATGAATCCCCGTGGGCGACCGACAACCCTCATGCACCTTGGTCTATGAGCGAATCCGCCAAAGAAAACCGGTCCCGCGAAGCAGAGGAGTTCGCAGTCCGAATTCGCGAACTGGCGAAGGTCAATCCGAACATTGAGCCAGCACTTACCGACTTGTTGGCGTTTGGTGAATTGGCGAAAACGGATCCGGCGTGGAAGGCGCTGGCGGACTTGGCCGGCGACGAACTTCGACGAGTCGCGAATGGGGAAGAGCCGCGACAACTCTTTCGAGAACTCCAAGAGATCTTCGCGATGGCGGAGCGCGTACCGGGCGCAATTCCCGGATCAACAGTTTACGAACCGATTTCTGACGAATTCGCCAGTGAAAACTTCGCGAAGCTCACCGGCGAATGGCGCGAGGTTCCCTATCGCGAACTGATTGCGAGACACGTCGAGCAGGACGGTGACTCGATTGAGCCTCAGCTCGCAGGATATATGAATGAACTGGACGAGTCGCTGAAAGAGATTGGCGAACGCCTGATCGACGAATTCAATGTCCTTGCTCAGAATCAACGCTGGTGGAGTCGTCCATGTGGCGAGATCGTCTCGGTGATGCGAGCGCGCATCACTGAGATGATGGCGTCGACGGGATGTGTTGCGTCGGAACCTGAGCAGTATGCGTTGTTCCAGATTATCGCATTGAACTTCGCACGGGTTGTTCGAGACGATTCGGGCAGTCGTGCATTTGCTGTAATCAACTTGAGGGCCGAAGTAGAGCGAGCGAAGGGATGCGGCTCCGTGGTTTTGGCTTCGCTGGCGGTGATCACCGGCGCGGTTGTGTGGTGGATCGGTTAGCCTGATCGAGCGATTTGGCAGCATTTGCGTCCGCTTCGAGAAACCCGTCCATGAGCGCTGAAGTGATCGAAACGGCGCGGCTTGGGTCGGAGTCGAATGGGATGCTGATGACCCCGGAAGAGTTCGACGCCGCCGATGATTGGGGACGAGTTGTTCAAGTACGAACTCGTGCGCGGGGTGCTCATCGTGAATCCACCCCCGGCGGAATCCCAGCGCGGACCGAACGAGCTTCTCGGATACCGGCTCCTCGACTACCGCGAACACCATCCGCAAGGGGCCTCGCTCGACGCGACGATCTACAACGAATACATGAGAGTCGAGAGCGGGTGGCGAATCGCCGATCGCGCCGTCTGGGCAGGCTTGGGACGGCATCCGAGACCGCCCCGCGATGTTCCGGCGATTGCCGTCGATTTTCCGTCAAGCCTCACCTGCGACCGCCGCCGCGATTACATCGACAAGCGCCGCGAGTACCTCGAAGCGGGGGTTCGCGAGTATTGGATCATCGACCGCTTTCGCCGTTCGATGACCGTCTGCCGTACCGGTACGCCCGACGTGCTCGTCAAGGAGCAGGAGACCGATCGCACCGATTTGCTGCCGGGCTTCGAACTGCCGCTGGCGGTTCTGCTGGAGGAAGCCGATCGCGCGCGGCAGGGGGAGGAGGACGCCTCGTGACGCTCCGGCAATACCCCTCTCTCGACACCATCCCCGATGCGGCCCGCGTGTACTACGACACGCTGCGGAAGCTCGGGCCGGAGCGGCGGCTCGCAATGGTCGGCGAGATGAACTCGACCGTCCGCGAACTGGCCGCCGCCGGAGTGCGCGATCGCCATCCCGAATACGACGACGCGCAGGTGAACCGGGCCGTTGTGCGGTTGCTGCTCGGCGAGAAGCTCTTTCACGAAGTTTTCCCCGGCGACGAGACGCGGCCGTGAACGAGCAGGACGACTTGCTGTTCCGCGTCATCGACCGGCTCGATGCCGCGGGGATCCCGTATATGGTCGTCGGATCTTATGCGAGCGCCGCGCACGGCGAGCCGCGATCCACGAACGACGCGGATGTCGTGATCGATCCGACGATCGAGCAGTTGACCGCCTTCCTGCGGTCGGCCGAGGAGCGCGAGTATGTCAGCGAGTCCGCTGCCCGCGACGCGCTGCGACGGCGCAGCATGTTCAACGTCATCGACACCCTCGCCGGGGCCAAAGTCGATCTGATCTGCCGCAAGGAGCAGCCCTTCCACGTCGAAGAATTCGAACGTCGCAGCCCGCGGACGGTTCGCGGCCGGCAAGTTTTTGCCGCTTCCGCCGAAGACACGCTGCTCAGCAAGCTCGTCTGGGCGAAGCGGTCCGATTCCGAGCGGCAGATCCGCGATGCCGCGGGGATCGTTCGCGTCTCCGGGCCGCTGCTCGATCGGGAGTACCTGGAACGCTGGGCGGAAGAGTTGGACGTCGCGGATGAGTTGCGGGAGTTGCTCGCGGCGTGCGAGGATGCGGAAGGCGACGCATGAACGACGTACGGAACCGGATCCGACTGGGGCAGTCTTCGAGGTTGGAAAGCGTCCTGGTGTGCACCCCCTCACCCTGACCCTCTCCCCCGCCCCCCCTCACCGGGTTGTCGGAGGGAGGGGACTGCGCGATTCTCGAATCCTCCATCTTCCACCGTCCTAATTCCTTCTTCACTCTTCACTCTTCACTCTTCACTCTTCTTCCTTCCCCCCCGATGCTCTCCGACTTCCTCCGCTTCAGCCCCCGCGTCGCCTGTCTGCCGATCATTCACGGCAGCGGGGACTTTGCCGTCGAGGTGCGGCGGGTGATGCTGGCGGAGCGGTTCGATTGCCTGGCGGTGCCGCTGCCGCCGTCGTTTCAGGGGGACGTCGAGCGGGCGATTCACTTTCTCCCGGCGATCACGCTCGTCGCGCAGGAGGAGCCGCGCGAGTTCTCCGCGGGGCGGGACTGGTCGGGGAGCGCGGCGGACGGCGACGCCGACGACGAGCGGACGATCAGCTACGTGCCGGTCGATCCCTGCCAGGGAGTGATCGCCGCCCTGCGGATCGCGATGCAGGAGCGGATGCCGCGGGCGTTCGTCGATCTGGAGACCGCCCGCTTCGAGGGCCGCGGCGCCGTGCTCCCCGATCCCTACGCGCTCAAGCAGGTCTCCGCGGACCGGTTCGCGGCGGCGGTCCTGCCAGCGCTTCCGCCGCTGCCCGAGGGTCAGCCGCGACACCGCGCCGCGACGATGGCGGCCCGACTCCGTGAACTCGAACGCCGGTACGAGTCGATCCTGTTCGTCTGCTCGATCACCGACTGGCCGTGGATCCGCGAGGCGTATCGCGCGCGGACCGAGCCGGGCGTCGAGGACGACGAGGTCGAGGAGACGCGGCTGTTCGCCGCCGACCCGCGGACGCTCGTGTTCCTGCTCGGAGAATTGCCGTTCGTCACCGGTTTGTACGAGCGGGCGCGGGCGGAGCTGGACGACGACGAGAACCTCTCGATCGACGGCTTGAAGGCGCTGTTGCTGGCGGCCCGCGACCGCTACCGCGCCGAGTTGGGCAAGCGGGCGCAGCCGATTCCGCCGAAGACGCTCTCGGTCTACTTCCAGTACGCGCGGAACCTGGCGCTCGTCGAGCGGCGGATGACGCCGGACCTGTACACGCTCGTCGTCGCCGCCCAGCAGATCATGGGGGACCAGTTCGCGCTGGCGCTGGCCGAGACCGCCCGCGACTATCTCCCCTCCCTCTCAGGGAGGGGTCGGGGGAGGGTTGCCGAGGCTCCCGTTGGATTTCCACCCTCCCCCTACCCCCTCCCTGAGAGGGAGGAGAGTCTGGCGCTCGACTTATTCCGCATGGGGATCGGCGAAGGCCGGCTCCCCGACGGGGACATCGTGACGGTCAAGAACCGCCTGCCGGGGCAAATGCTCCAGTGGCGGAACTGCGAGCTGAGGCCGAAGCCGCCGAAGATCAGCCAGCAGGAATGGCGGCTGCGGTGGGACCCGTTCGCCCAGTGCAGTTGGCCGGCGGAGGACGTGGCGATCGAGAAGTTCCGCACGCACGTGAAGGACGCGGCCCAGGCGATCATCGGGACCGACCTCGCCCGCACCGAGAAGTTCACCACGAGCCTCAAGGACGGCCTCGACATCCGCGAGACGCTCCGCAACTGGCACACCGGCGACCTGTACGTGAAGGTCTTCCCCCCCACGCGGGGGGACCTCGATTGCGTGGTGATGCTGTTCGACTCGCCCGCCGATCCCCGCGACTATCCGTGGCGGATCACCTGGCACGCCGAGCACGACGACGAATCGACCCTCGCCCTGTTCGCGACTGACTTCCGGCGGGAGATGGTGGGACCGGGGATCGGCCTGGCGCAGTACGGCGGGGCGCTGTTCCTGTTCCCGCCGCGGCCGATCGAGGAGATCTGGGACGATCCGCAGTTCGACTTCTGCGACACACTGGAAGAACGGCTGCTCGCGGCGGCCTGCCGGCACAGCGGAGAGCGGCACGTGGCGCTCCTGAGCGCCGCCCCGCCGGGGGCGGGCTGGCGGCGGCTGGCGAAGCGGTACGGGAAGAAGCTGGTGCACCTTCCCTTGAGCCGCTTCAGCCAGTCCACGATCGCCCAACTGCGGATGTTCCACGTGCTGAACGGCCGGCAGGTCCGCAGCTACGCGGCCCACTTCATCCGCAAGGCGTGAGGCGGCAGGTGGCACTGGCGAAACGCCAGTGCTTCGTCGATCAACCTCCAGCCGTCACCGCGAAGAGCGTCGAATCCAGCTTGCACTTCGCTTCAAACGTGGCGAGTGCAAGCTGAATCCGACGTCGAACGAGCACGGAAGGCCGCCGGTTCATCGGACGGGACGCTGGCGAAAACGCCAGTCACACCCGGCCGATCTGGTCATCATTGGGGGCACAGCCCACCCTATTTGCTGCTTGCTGGAAAGGCTATGGTTCGACCGTCCATACCGTTTGATTGGAGTTGCCGAAGTTGTCAACAACCTTGATGGACTTGGTTCCCGGAGTGGACGTAAAGAATGAGTTGACGACATCGAGTTCGATCTGGTCCAGCGACCACGACTTGATGTTCCCGAGGTGGTACCAAAAAGGGGCCACGTACATCTGCACGCTGCCGGCCTCTCCGAAATGGCTTCCATGGATCGTCAGCCGGCCCGTCCAATTCTTCTTCACCTTCTCAGGAGAAAGTGAATCGATCTTCACGAGCGCGGCCTGCGCCTTCGCGTACTGCGACTCGAGAATGGCGGTGTGCTTGTGAAGGTTGACGATCGACTTGCGGATCCGCCCCTTCGCTGTCGGAGTCGTCGCCGAAGCGTGCGCGTTCGTCAAGGCCGTGACTCGATTCGCCAGTTTGCCTTTGGTGCCTTGATGATCTTTGCTCCACTTCTGGAGCCTTCGATTGACGTTCTTCTTGCGAACCTCGTTGATGACGGCGGTGCCGACCTTGTCGCGACGGCAGCCGTCCTCGAAGATTTCCTGCTGGTAGCCACCGAGCGCCAGCAAGTTCTTGATCTTTGCAGCGTCATCCAGCGATTCCGTCTTCGCGAACTCCGAGCCTGCCACCTCGTGCCAGACGACGACGCAATCCGTGCCGTTAATCTTCTTCAGCGCGTCCTCCATGTCGTCGCCATGCAGCAGATAGAGGCTCACGTGATTGCCGATCTTCCCGCCCCCCAACACTTTCCCGACGTCGGTCCAGCGCCACTTGACAGGTGCGGGCGTCGCCCCTACCTTCTGCAAGAACTGGCTCGGCCGCCAGTACGCCTCTCGATTCTTCTTCTTCGACAGATGGACCTTCTGGAGCTTGCAGAGCACGAGCGCCTGGGGACGCGGATCTCGCGGGCGGACTCTCCTCGCATTCGCGGCAGCCGTCGTGGCGGTCGCCAGAAGTGGGGCGTAATTGCCGAGAGGAAATGAAGCCGAGCGCTTGACGGCGAGATCGTCGAAGCCGGTCAATTCCGCCGCCGAAGACGGCTTGGCGCCGTCGTAGTAGGCGTTGAGCGCTTGCGCCGTCTCGCCCTTGAACTCGTCGCTCTGGTACGAAAGGGCGGCATTGAGCGTGCCGCCGCCTTCGGTGGCATCGAAGACGGCCGTGATGAAGTCGTCTTCATCCACGTCGAATGCGCAGGGATAGGTGGTGTTCGGAGTGAACGCGATCTCCTCGGCGGCGCGCCAGAACGAGTCCTCGCCGTTCCATTCGATCAGCTCGTGGAAGTAGTAATCGTCGCTGGTGTAGCCGATCTGCCACTGCCAGCGGTGCGTCTCGTCGATGTGACGCACGCTGCGGAGGGCCCACATCTGGTTCCATCCACTGCCCGGATTGCCCGGAATATGAATCGTGTGAGTCGCGTGGAAAGTCGGGAGACCGGGATCGAACGTGAGGATCGCCTGATTGTCGGCGGGGACATCCGCCACGGCGGTTTTCGCGCCGCTTTGATCGTAGATCTTCCAATAGTTCGACCCGTAGTAGCCACCGGGGGTCAACTCGCCCGAAGTATTCGACGTCAACGATGTATTGTTGGTGCCGTACTGAAAGGAGTCGTACCAGTTCCCCTCGGCGTCGGTGAACGGAATCAGGCGACAGTTGAGGCGGATGACGCTGGGCGTGACCCAACGCGGAGTTTCTGCGTCGCCGAAATCGTACCAGATGACCAGCCAGTTATCCGAATCTTCGGTGCCGGTCTCGTGCTTGGCGTCGGGGACGCGCTTGTCGATCACGGAGGGTTGCACCTGCTCAAGGACGAACTGGAAGTTGAAGTCGAGTTCCTCGACCGTCTGAATGGTAGGGAACCGAGTGCCATCGGTAACATCTGATTCAGGGTGAAGAGGGTCGGTCGGATCGTCGTAGGGACTCGGCGAGGTGTGGAAAATCTTCGCCTTGACTCGATACAACGGATCGAAGCCGTCCTCCTTCAGGCCGATCACGGAGACCTTGCCGTAAATACCAGCGGTGGACGCGATGCAGGCGATGTCCGGATTTACCGGCGGGATCGACCTGTCCACCACGCAGGGAACGGGAGCGCAGGGGTTGCAGGGATCGCACGGAACGCAGTAACCGCCGCCGTTGCCCCCCGGCTCGTTCGCGCGAACGTACACCGCCGGCAGCGCGAGGCCGCCGAGCGCGAGACTCCCGGCCTGCAGGAACCCCCTGCGCGTGACTTCGCTGCGCGACGACTCCGGACCGGACGAAGCGTTCGGGTTGCTCGACATCGGAGTGGCTCCTGGAGTGAGAACGAAGGCGAAACCGAAATCAATTCACCTGCTGCCCGGAGTCGATCCGGATCCGGGCGTTGAGGACGGTCGAATCGCTCAGCATGTGGTACACGCCGAACTTGCCGAGATAATCGAGGCCTTCCGGGTCCTGCGCGGTCTGGTCTTCGAGAAGTTGGGGCAGGTCCCGCCCCCCCCAGCGAACGCGCGACAGGCGCCCCCTGCGGACGACGACCTCGAGTTGCTGCGATGTGTTGGCGAGCGGCCCCAGAAATTCGCCGTTCGTCGACACGCTTGCGATATCGATGCGGCCCGCGCCGTCGATGAACAGCGTCTCGTGCGAGCGCACGAGTTGAAAGGGATACTGCTTGGCGCCCGCCCCCGCGCGCCGCCCCAGGACGATCCGCTGGAACCGCCAGCGGGGGCTTTCGCTTCCCTCGACCTTGCGATAGCCGAGAAAGACGCCGACGCCGCCGCGCCAGAGGTTCTGGTGAATGTCGATTTGCAGCGTGTAGTTCTTCGAGTCGGTCTCTCCCAGCGCGAGCAGGGCGGTGCTTTCGGTACTGACATTCAGCCGCCGCGAGCCGGGATCGACGTGGTGGCTGGATAAATCGGTCCCCGGCCAGAGCAGCTCTTCCGGCTCGCGGTTCAGGAGCGGGTACCACCGGTTGCGCTCGACCTCGTGGGGGGCGAGGTCCTCGAAAAAGCGATTGCCGGCGAGCGCTGGCGGGACCGCGTCGGGACGCCCCGCCTGCCCGTCGTTCATCGCCAGCCGGGTTCCCGGCGGAAGCGTCGTGACGACCGCGCCGGGAGGCGGCGCCGCGTCGGTGGACGCAGGGGGCGGCTGGCCGATGGTCGTTGCGACCGACGCGCCGAAGCGGCTCCAGGCGGCGTAGCCTGCGGCGGAAGTCACGAGCAGC
>JBBDNU010000155.1:0-3038 GCA_040877365.1 Planctomycetales bacterium | reverse complement strand
GGGGCGGAGTCGGCCGTCGTGTTGAAGTCGCCCGCCACGATCACCGGCGAACCCGCCTCCTCCGCGCGGACCCGCGACAGAATCAGCTTCGCGCTCTCGGCCCGCGCCTGCGTTCCCTCGTGGTCGAAGTGCGTGTTGTAGAGCACGAGCTTGCGGCCGGTCCGTCGATCGCGGAAGACGAGGCGGGTGACGATCCGCTCGATGGCCGCGTCCCAGCTCTTGCTGGCGACTTTCTCGGGCGTTTCGGAGAGCCAGAACTCCCCCGCCTCGATCTTTTCCAATCGGTCCTTGCGGTAGAAGACGGCGCAGAACTCCCCCTGCTTCTTGCCGTCCTCGCGCCCCACCCCGTACCAGGCGTAATCGGCGAGCCGCTCCTGCAGGTCGTCGATCTGGTCGGGGTAGCACTCTTGGAGGCCGACGAGATCGACCCCGTTCTCGCGGATGATGTCGGCCACGTGGTCGCGGCGATACGGCCAGGCGTTCGCCCCGTCGCGGGCCTTGCTGTTGCGGATGTTGAACGTCATCACGCGGAGCACGGCGGCCTCCTTCGGATCGGGGCGGGCCTCTGGCTCGCCTTCGGCAGCAATCGCTCGCGGCCCGGCGCAAAGCGGGAGAGCGAACAGCATCGCAACGGCAATCCCGGAAACTCTCATCTGCGTTTCTCCTGAGAATCATCTTCGCCGACCGAAGTGAACTCGGTGTCGATGATCGCCGGATCGCCGGAAGGCGCGGATGCGCCCTGCCGGAACGTCTGAAACCGCAGGACCGTATGCGCTTGCAGGAACGCGGCGAAGCGGCGGCGGATGCGGCTCCGCACCCCGGGAATGAGCAGCGAGAAGCCCAGCGCGTCGGTGATCAGCCCCGGCGTGATGAGCAGCAGCCCGGCGACGAGAATCAGGAACCCGTCGAGCAGCGCCCCGCCGGGCAGCCGATTGCCGGATACCTCATCCCGCACCCTGCGCCACACGCGGAGCCCCTGGTGCTTCGCCAGCGCGGCCCCGGCGATCCCCGTCCCGAGGACCAGCGCGATCGTCCACAGCAATCCGATCCGGTCGCCCACGTAAATCAGCAGGGCCAGTTCGACGAACGGTACGAGCGTGAACACCAACACCAGCCGCCAAAACATCGGGTCGGTCCGCCGTTCTCGAATCTTCGCGGTAGCGGAATTCGCAAGAATTCCGACCTTCTCGACGTGGGACCGGAAGTCTTGCGACTTCCGCTACGAATTCCAAAGAAACTCTCTTAGGCGCCACAGCCTCCGCCCCCGCAGCCTTCCTTTCCGCATCCGCCGCCGGCCGGCGGCGGCGGATCGAACAGCGGCTCGCAGCGGAGCCCGATCGCGTTCGCTTCCGCCAGCTCGGACCGCAGCGCGTCCAGCTCGCCGTTCGCCTCGCCGACGTAATACAGCACGACCGTCTCGCCGTCGAACAGCCGCTCGCAATCGACGAACTCGAGCGGCAACCCGCGCTCGGCGGCGATCCGGCGGGCCTCGTCGAACGTCTCCCGCGGCTCCTCGGGTCGCGCGTCGCCGGGGGCGAACGGGCGGAGCACTTCGCCGGCGGGCCTCGCGCTGCCGCCGCCCGGTTCCTCGGAAAGGGCGAGCACTTCTCCGATCTCGACTCCACGCGACGTGTGGACTACGACGCGGTCCCCCACGCCGCACTCGATCCGCTCGATCGACCCGAACCGTCCGATCCAGCCGGGCGCGCCGTAGCGGACGAGATAGCAATGGATGCCGTCCCCGGCGGCGTCGAGCGTTCCCGCGAAATCCTCCGCTTCGTCGAGTTCGACGAAGAGATCGTCTCCGGCCACGAAGACTGGATAAACGCGAACCCCCTGCCCCGGACGGTCGACGCATTGCCCGCTGGCGACGTCGAACTGCCAGCCGTGCAGCGGGCACGAAATCCGGCCGTCCGCGAGCGTGCCGGTCCCCAGCGACCCGCCGCGGTGCGGGCAGCGGTCGTCGAGGGCGAACAGCGTTCCGCCGAGGTTGAACACGGCCACCTGCCGGGATCGCAGGGCATACGTCTTGCGGTCGCCGGGGGCGAGGGCGGAAGCGGCGTCGAGTCGCACGCGGTCGGGCATGTGTCGGATCAAGGAGGAGGAAGTCGAGGAGAGCCGGAGCGATCGGTTCATCATAGACGGCGCTGCGGGCGGCGCGGAGTCCGCGGCCCGAGGAACTGCGCGACGTGATTCTGGACGCAAGGCCACTCCGGCGTTACGCTGATGGCCCCATGTCCGACTTCCGCGCACAACGCCTCGCCGAGTTCGCCCGCTGGGCTGCCGCGCACGTCACCGGCGACGAAAAGGGCCAGTCGCAAATCTTCCTCGACCGCCTGTTCCAGGCCTTCGGCCGCAAGGGGGTGCTGGAAGCCGGCGGCGAGCCGGAATTCCGCATCCGCAAGGCCAAGGAGGACGGCGGCGGCACCAGCTTCGCCGACCTCGTCTGGAAACCGTGGGTACTCATCGAAATGAAGCGCCGCGGGGAAGACCTCACGCGCCACTACCGCCAGGCGTTCGACTACTGGACCCGACTCGTCCCCGGCCGCCCGCGGTACGTCGTCCTCTGCAACTTCGACGAATTCTGGGTCTACGACTTCGAAACCCAGATGGACACGCCGGTCGATCGCGTGGCGCTGGAAGAACTCCCCGAGCGTTACGGCCCGCTGGCGTTCCTGTTCCCGACGATGGACAAGCCCACCTTCGGGAACGATCACGAGGCCGTCACCCGCGACGCCGCCAACCGGCTGGCGACCTGCTTCAACAAGCTCGTCTCGCGGAAGGTCGAACGGCCGCTCGCCCAGCGGTTCATTCTCCAGGTGCTCGTCGCGCTGTTCGCCGAGGACATCGGCCTGCTCGAAAAATATCTGGTCGTCACGCTGCTCGATGAATGCCAACGTCCCGCAGACGCCTACGACCTCATCGGCGGGCTGTTCGTCGAGATGAACACTCCCGGCCGCACCGCCGGCGGGCGGTTCAAGGGGGTCGATTACTTCAACGGCGGCCTGTTCGCCGAGCCGGCCCGGCTCGAACTCCAC